>JBHIEA010000022.1:0-15161 GCA_046760365.1 bacterium | reverse complement strand
TTGAAATTCCGATACCTCAAGAATATCATAGGGAAAGGCTACCGGCCACAAGTTCAGATAGATAAAGCTTCCCATTTACAACTCGAAGCCTGAAGCATACAGGCTACAGTTGGAAGCTTGAACCATCCACCTTAGAAGCCGTCAAATAAAAGGCTTCATCAGCTTTACTATGCTCTTCCATCTGGACTAATAAGTCTTGCTGTTTTTCTTTCCATCAAGGAAGGAACAATTATTTTTTCGCCTCCCTGGGTATCTCTTCTCCTTTTTCCAGTGCCCTTAAATTTAGATCCTTGGTTTCCTGAGGTACACTGTCTCTTACAGATTTTCCGAGGGCTTCCCGGGAAACCACTCCGGTTAAACCAACCAGAAAACCTAACATAATCATATTAGCCACTATAGTCCTTCCAAATTCTTGAGAAGCAATTTGAGAGGCAGGAACCCGGTAAACATAAAAACTGCGATTTTGAGGAAAATCCTTCACCAACTCAGAGTCAACTATTAAGATGCCGTGGGGTCTCAAATCTTTTATATATTTATCCAGAGCTCGCTGAGACATGGCTACCAAAATGTCGGGATTTATAACCTGGGGACAGTCTATACTCTCATCGGAGATAATAACCTCTGATCTTGCCGCTCCTCCTCTTGCCTCTGCTCCATAAGACTGAGTCTGGGTAGCTCTCTTTCTATCGTATAGCACAGCCGCTCTTCCTAAAATCACTCCCGAAAGAACCACTCCTTGCCCACCAGATCCTGCGATTCTTATCTTCTTTTCCATCTTAGTCTCTGGTTCATTTTTGCTATTTCTTCACAGAGCTCCGGATCTTTCCGATCCACATACTCTCCTACTACTATCTTTCCTTTAAGCTCCTCTTCTTTTAGTTTCTCTATCTTTTTAATATTTACGGAATTCTTTCTATATCCCTGCATCATAACTGCCGCATCTCCGGCCCCTGTTCTTCTACCAAAATGAACCGGACACTGAGAGATAACCTCAATAAAAGAAAAACCTTTTTTTTGAATCGCCTTTTTTACCGATTGGGTTAGCTGCCGAGCATGATAGGTGGTCCAGCGAGCAACATAAACTGCTCCGGCTGCCTGAGCAAGCCGGCAAAGATCAAAGGGCCTCTCTAAATTTCCATAAGGAGTAGTGGTAGTTTTAAGACCCAAGGGAGTGGTGGGTGCTACCTGTCCCCCGGTCATTCCATAAATTCCATTATTGGCACAAACTACCGTTAAATCAAGATTTCTTCTGGCAGCATGAATAAAGTGATTTCCCCCGATGGCCACCAGGTCTCCATCGCCACTGATAATCATCACCTTTAACTTGGGACTGCTCAACTTCACTCCCGTAGCAAAAGCTATGGGCCTGCCATGAGTGGTATGAAGCACATCAGCATTAAAGAAAGGACTGGGAATCCAGGCAGCACAACCAATTCCAGAAACAAAGACAAAATCATCCATCTTGATCTTGAGCTCATCAATGGCTCTTAAAACACTCTGGGCTATGATTCCGTTCCCACAACCAGCACAACTGGTAGTGGAAAGAAAGCCTGGCCGAATGTATTTTTCCAAAGGATGCACCATTTTCATGGCATGATCTCCTTAATTTTCTTAACAATAGTATCGGGATTATGAAGGGTTCCTAGAAGGTGTGGGGAAAGAAATACAACCTCAGCTTCACCCTTGGCCGCCGCCTTTACATAAGGGAGTAGTTGACCCAAATTGTTTTCAAGGAGGATAATGGTTTTAACTTTTCTGGCTAGATCTTCGATCTTCTCTTGCGGAAAGGGCCATATGCTGATAAGGCGAAAAGTTCCTACATTAATTTTGTCCTCCCTGAGTCTTTTTTGTACCTGTCTAACCACTCTATAGGTGCTGCCATAGGAGACTAAAACAACTTCCGAGCCCTCTGCCTCTGAATCTACCAAAACTATCTCTTCTTTATGCTTCCGAATCTTATTGTTTAGACACCTGATATAGTAATCAAGAGCTTCAGGATCGGTTACGTTTCTTTTTCCGAAACTATCATGAGTAGAAGCAGTTACGTGAGATTTAAATCCCTGACCGAATATGGGCATGGGGGCTATATCCTCATCAAGAAAGCTTTTGTATTCACTGAATTTCATCCCCGAAGCAGGTATCTTTCTCTCTACAATCCTGATTTTGCTGGGGTCAGGAATTAAGACTTCCTCTCTCATATGTCCCACAAAGGCATCGGCAAGAATAAAAACGGGAGTTCTAAACTTCTCTGCTAAATTGAAAGCCTCAATACTTAAATCAAACATCTCTCGTGGCGAAGAAGGAGCCAGAGCAATTACCTCATATTCACCGTGAGAACCTCTTCTTGCCTGAAGGATGTCTCCCTGCAAGGGTAGACTGGGAGTCCCGGTTGAAGGAGCTCCTCTTTGAACATTGACAATCACACAGGGAGTCTCGGTAGCTATAGCATAGCCAATATTTTCCAACATTAAGCTAATCCCTGGTCCAGAGGTAGCAGTCATTGCTTTAGTACCGGTCCAGGAAGCTCCAACTACTGCTGCTATCGAGCCTATTTCATCTTCCATTTGAACATAGGTTCCCCCCACTTCCGGCAATCTCCTTGCCATTCTTTCGGCTATTTCACTGGCCGGGGTTATAGGGTAACCCGCAAAGAATGTACAGCCGGCAGCAATAGCTCCCTCAGCAGAAGCCACATCACCCTGCATAAAATGAAGACCACTTAAGACTCTCCTGGACAATCTCCTACTCCTTACCCACCCCAATAGCAAAATCCGGACAGTATATCATACACTTCTCACAGAGGGTACAGTCTTCCTCATTTATTATTTCGGGGGGATGAACTCCTTTCTTGGTGAATCTATCCGACATTTTTAGAACACTCTTCGGACAAAAAGCAATACAAAGGCCACAGCCTCTGCATCCTTTACATAAGTCTTCGTTTATCCTGATCATAAATCCCCGCCTACATTTCTTGATTTGCTAGAGAATTTCAGAGCATCCGTTGCTCGCTGATACCTAAACTCGAAGATCGTAGGTAGGCCTGACCATCGGCGCCCATGAAGACCGATCCCTCCTAATCTTTCTCCTGAAGAACTTCTTTGACTATTTCCACCACCTCATCCGGCGTGTCTGCCACTTCAACGTTAGCCTCCCTCAAGACCTCTATTTTGCTCTCCGCACTACCTTTTCCCCTTTCTACTATTGCTCCGGCATGGCCCATTCTTTTTCCCGAGGGAACGGATCTACCTGCTACATAAGCTACCACAGGCTTTGACATTTTCTCCCTGATAAACTGAGCCGCTATCTCCTCCTCTACTCCTCCCACCTCGCCCACTATGGCCACAACTTCCGTTTGACCGTCCTCGTTAAATAATTTCAGTATATCAACGAGATTAGTGCATACTACCGGATCCGCTCCTATACCCACAGCGGTACTCTGGCCTATACCTACCTCGCAGAGATTGGCAGCGATCTCGTAAGTGAGAGTGCCACTTCTGGAAACCAGGCCAACATTACCCGAGCAGAACATATTTCCCGGCAATATCCCTATTTTTATCCGGTGCGTGGGAGAGATGATCCCCGGAGTAGTGGGACTAATCACCCAGGTTCCATTAGCCTTAGCATAGGCTTTTATCTGCATGGCATCGTAAACGGGGGTGTGTTCCGTTACCAAAACTATAAGTTTTATCCTGGCATCTATTGCCTCAAAACAGGTTTCCTTAGCAAACTTCGCTGGAACAAAGATTACCGAGGCATCGATATGGTGCTGTGCTTGGGCCTCTTTTACCGAATCATAAACGGGAACTCCCTGTACCTTCTGTCCTGCTTTACCGGGAGTAACACCGGCTACTATTTGTGTTCCGTAGTCAAGCATAAGTCTGGTCTGTACCCTACCAGTCCTTCCAGTTATTCCCTGAACCAGTACCTTGGTCTCATCACCAACCAAAATCGCCATTTATTCCGGTCCTTTAAGCAGTTTAAATAATTCTCCCACCGCTTTTGAAGTCCGGCTTTTTTTTACAACTTTTACCCCTCCTTTCTCTAAGATATCCCAGGTTTCTTCCTGACGATTACCTAAGGCCTTAGCAACAATGGGAATTTTAATCTCATCCTCTTTAATTACCTCGACGATCCCCTTTGCTCCCTGGTCAATGGGATTTATTCCTCCGTAAACATTAATAAAAACGGCCTTTATATTTTTTTTCTTCATAACAACTCTTAAGGCACTGGCCATGAGTTCTTTTGTCATTCCACCCCCGGTTTCCAGAAAATTTGCCGGCTCAGCTTCCTTCCTAATCATATCCATGGTAGCCATTCCTAAACCAGCCCCACTACAGATAAGTCCAATATCCCCACCCAGGTTTACATAGGTAACTCCCAGTTTTTTTGCCTCTCTTTCCAGTTCATCAGGAATTCTCTCCCTAGCCTTAGCTCTAAGTTCGGGGTGTCTGAATAGAGAAGAATCATCAACCTCAAGAACGGCATCAGCAGTAAATAGCGCTCCTTCTTGAGTTTGTACCAGAGGATTTATTTCTGCTATAAGAGCGTCATAATCTTTAGCCAGATTACCTAAGCTATATAAAATGTTACTCACCCTAAGCAATTTTTTTCCCTTTAACTCCAATTTTTTCACTAACTCACGGGCTTCATAAGATCTTAGGCCTTTAAATACGTCTACCTGGATAGAAGATATTTTTTGAGGATACGTTCGGGCGACCTCCTCTATATCTACTCCACCTTCTGAACTCACCATAAATACAGGTTTTCCTGCCGATCCCTCAATGGTCACTCCCAAATAAAGTTCCTTTTCTACATTCAACTTCTTTTCTACAAGCACTCCCTCAGCTTGGTAGCCTTTGATGTCCGACTCCAGTATCTCCCGGGATAGTCTTCCCACTTCCTCTAAACTCTGGGCGAACTTTATCCCTCCGGCTTTCCCTCGTCCTCCCACCAGAACCTGCGCTTTAATAACCACCGGGAGTGCTAGGTCCCTGGCTGTCTCTACCGCCTCAGGAGAAGAAAAAGCAACCTCTCCCTCCGGTACCGGAATGCCATATTTTCTAAACAATTTTTTTGCTTCATGTTCGTAAAGTCTCATCTATTCATAACCCCTCATCGATGGGAAATTTGTTTCAAAAGACTTTCGCAGCTTCCCTTACATCTCAAGGTCGCCAGACCATAGTTGTTCATACAATTTAACCAGATCATCTTTGGAATACCGCCGAGGATTGTTGGGCTTGGGATATTTAGTGAAGCATTCATCTGCTAGCTCGGCCGCCTTCTCCTTTTCGACTCCCATAGACTGGAGGGATATAGGTATGCCAAGTAACTCATTCAAGCCCTTTACCCTGTTTACCGCATAAGCTGCCGCCTGGATTGGATCGTCGATTTTGCTATCAGGCAGACCTAACGCTCTTGCTACCCTCTTCATCTTCTCGGGAATAGCACTGGCATTGAATTTCATTACGTGAGGCAGCGCTATGGCACAGCCTAAGCCATGGGGTAATTCGAAATGGTCCAAGGTATAAGCGACTGAATGACCCAACACCATCACCGCGCTTAAAGATAACCCTCCCAAGGTTGCTGCCATACACATATTGAATCGGGCCCGGATATCTGAGCCATTAAGGTAAGCAATGGATAGATTGGTGTTAATTAAGGAAATAGCTTCTAGGGCTACTGCCATAACCATAGGGTTAGAATTCAATGACATTATCCCTTCAATGGCATGGCTTAAGGCATCCATCCCGGTGAATGCCGTTGGAGAAGGAGGAAGAGAAATGGTGACCACAGGATCAATAACTGCCAGATCCGCTAATATGCTGGGAGTTGTTATCACTGACTTTCCTCTTCTTCCCAGGAAGACGGCATTTTTACTGGTCTCTGCCCCGGTTCCGGCAGTGGTAGGCACAAGAACCAAAGGAAGACCACGATGGGGAACCTTATTAACTCCCACATACTCTTCGGCTTCCCCTTCATTTTTGGCCAGAGCAGCCGCTATTTTTGCCTGATCCATAACGCTACCCCCACCCATGCCAATCACAATTCCTTCCTTTTTAGACCGAACAAACTCAACCGAAGCATTTACCATATCAACTGTGGGCTCTTTTACTTCACTGGCAAAAACTTCTACCTCAAATCCCTTCGAAGAGAGAGTCGAAATAAACTCTTTCGCCGGCTCAGTCTCGCGAATCACCTTGTCGGTAAATAAGAGAATCTTTTTTTGGTTAAAACCTTTCAAAACCTCCCCGATATTACTCAGGGCATTAATGCCAAAGATCACCTTGGTAGGTGATTCAAAGATGTAGATCTTTGCCCACGGATTGTAATATTCTACCGGCATAATTATACTCCTTCTCCTCGGAAGACCGGGTCCTCCCAAGATAAAACTGGGGTTCTCTATTAATCATTTTCTCGACTTAAAGGCAGCTTTCAATGACTGGATCGAGTTGCGTACATGTTACTATTTCCGGGTTCAGTTTGGATGGGAAACTGACGGCTGAAGTGTCTATACGAAGCGGCTACTCTCATCCGCCGCAGATGCGGGGAATGATCACTATCTCATCTTCATCTCCAATCGGACAATCCAGCTTCGAGCATACCCCCTGGGTATTGCCCTTGGTGCGAATCACCTGGTAGGCAGGATGGAGTTTCCCGTCTGAGTCAAGCAGTTTTTCCTTAAGGCCGGGAATCTGGGATTCGAGTTCATCGATGATCTGCTCGAACGTCTTCCGTTCAACGAAGAACAATTTCTTCGACCCGGTCAGATCATGAAAGGTCGAAATAAATCTCACGGTGACTGCCATCGGTTTTCAATACTCCTTAAAGAGCCCTATTGTTCTAAGGTGAAGATCTGCTCATCCTTTTCATTCTCACTGTGGTTCGGTCTTCAACCGGTCCAACTTGCCAATACCAAAAAACGGTTGATCGATATCATCGCCTTTACTTCCACCTGTTATGATGGCAACCCATCCCAAAGATTGAATGCATCTAGCGAGACCTTCGCCTTTCGGAGTTTCTTTTCCCCATAAGGCTCAAATATCCTTCAGGTTAAGTCTTATCAGGCTCTCCTCTTTCGGTACTCCATCCTTTGTCCATCCGCGAAGGTTATAGTACTCGTCCAGCATTCTCTCCAGATCTTCCTTGGTTATCGTTTCACCCGCGCTTCCTCCCTCCGGGACCGGCTCCGAGAATCGACTGGGCAGCACATCTAGTGATCGGTCCGCTCCTTCTCGCACATTAAAGAGGCGGCCCAAATTGAAAATCCTTTCCCCGACCTGCAAAAATTCCTCCAGCGAGACATTCCATCCCGTGACCAACCTCAGGGCTGAAACGACACGTCCCGGCTTCAGGGGTCTTGGGGGAGCCATGGGGAATTTGCAGATAGGTAGTGCATCCGAGAGGACGCCCCAAAGCTCCTGTGTCTTTTTTACCAGTAAGGGCTTCCCCTGATATTCCTTTCGTGACATAGCCTTGACATATCCCAACTCGGGGAGCGCATTTTCCCTTTCAAAAACGTCATCATGCATGGCCGATTCGTGATCTGCTCCCTTTATGGCTGTCGCATAGGCAAGGGCTATTCCCTTCTTTCCCCTTGCATCATGCATTGGTACTTCAAGTCCCTTTACGTGCATGGCCCACTCTTTAGAACCCCTCCCAATCTTTTGAGAAGCTTTTCTCACACCCTCAGCCAGCAGATCTCCTGCTTCCTCCCTGAAGGCAATCATTCGAATCAGTTCTAAGATACCCTCTGGATCTCCCCACTTCAAGTCCATTCCAATGTCCTTATTAGTGAGAACCCCCTTTTCTTTACATTCCATAGCAAAGGCAATGGTAACGCCGGTGGAGATCGTGTCCAATCCGTAGAGGTTACACAGTTCATTCGCCTTTGCAATAGCGATAGGGTCACCGAGGAGCACAGTGGGTCCCAATGCGGCTACCGATTCATACTGAGGACCGCCATATTCAGGTGACACACGATAGGGCTGCTCACTCTTCACAACCCTTCGACACCCTATGGGACACCCGGGACAGGTTCTCTTTCCCGCAGAGATATTATTAAGCATGGCGTCGCCATCGATCTGATCGATCTTTTCAAAGGTCGTTTTTTGAAAGTTCTTTGTAGGAAGGGTTCCCTTGAGATTACTGGGGCCGGTACTATTCCAGGTTCCATATTTTGAGAGGGTATCGCAGGAGCCGTCGTGCCGAACATCATAGTGGACTTCCTTCATTAAAGCCTTCATTCCTTGAGGATCAGCAATTGGCGTCTCTTTTTCCCCCATGATCGCAATAGCCTTTAGATTCTTGGACCCCATCACTGCGCCCATCCCCAGCCGTCCTGCAAAAAACCGCACATCGCCGGAAATGCAAGCATATTTAACCAGACGTTCTCCTGCGGGTCCTATAGAGAGGATGCTCCACCCTTTTTCATTTCTGTGAGAAAGTGTAGATTGAACATCTGCCGTGGTTTTCCCCCAAAGGCCTGCTGCATCTCTGATCTCCACTGTTCCGTCAGTCAGTTCCACATAAACAGGAGACCTGGCTTTTCCCCTGATGATGAGTGCATCATAGCCGCATGACTTCAGACTCCGACCAAATGGTCCTCGCATATCGGAATCTCCAATTAACCCGGTCAGTGGAGACTTAGATACAACCGAGATACCCGTGCTGCCCATGAAATTTAAAGCGCCGAGGGGACCCGAGGCAAAAACCAGCATATTTTCGGGAGAGAGTGGATCGACGTGAGAGATAAGGCGATCATAGAGTAAACGGATTCCAAACCCAACCCCTCCGATGTAATTTCGGGCAAACCGCTCATCCAAGTTTTCGGTTAAAACTTTCGCTTCCGTAAGATCAATGGTCAGCATCGTTCCTTGAAATCCATACATGCCAAGAACCTCCTTCCTGGCATTTTTTTGGCGACTGTCAAGTCTAATTTAAAAGGCTCCAAGCATCTTGTCAAATATTGAGAAGCAGATAATCCTGGACAACTTTCGGTCGACGGGGCAATTAGAGATTCTTCACAGTGGACAGATTCTATTTTCGACACCGGATCATTTTTGGTTCCCCATTCGCCAGGCTGATAGACTGACCGAAGGAGATATTAACTTGATTTTTTCAGGCACTCTTATTAGCCCTGGCCACAGGTACTGCATAAGGACCTTCTCTCAAAAAGACCATTTGAGGATCTCTATTCAGTCTTTGTTTCTGCTCGTTTACCGCGTAAAATATGGCGTTTTGTACCATTTCCTCAGCTCTTGCCTTATCTCCTTCGACGAAATCATAGCCACTTCTTCCTGGTATTGTCAGAGACAGCTATGGCAACGGTAACCCATTTTGTTTTCTTTCAACTTTGGAAAGATCTTCGGTCTCGGGATAGTTTCCTTGAGAATCTAGCCGTGAGAGTAACGCTTTACCCTCACTCTGGCAGTGATCGCATGGGCCAGCATGTTTTCCCGCCTGCATTGACGTTCAGTAACCTGGCCGATTTCACGACTGGCAGCGGGTGTCATTCGCTGATAGGTACAGGTCTTTAAAAATTTACCTACCCAAACTCCCCCGGTATAGCGGGCCGCACGACTGGTGGGGAGGATATGATTGGTTCCTATTGACTTGTCTCCGTAGGCGACGGTGGTCTCTTCTCCCATAAACAGAGAACCGTAATTGGTAAGATTTTCAAAAAAGTAATCCACATCCTTCATCTGGAGCTCTAAATGCTCGGGCGCATAGTCATCACTCAGTTTGACTGCCTCCTCGGCGTCATGAGCAACATATACCGTTCCATTGCTTCTCCAGGAAAGCTGGGCTATATCACGAGTAGGCAGGACCTGCAGCTGCTTTTCAACTTCAGCAATGGTCTTGTTAGCCATCTCTTCGCTGAAACAGATGAGACAAATGCCGCTACTCGGGTCATGTTCTGCCTGTCCCAGAAGATCGCAGGCCACCAGGCCAGGATCTGCATCATCATCGGCAATCACTAGAATTTCGGTGGGCCCGGCGAGAATAGCAATTCCACACTGTCCAAACAGCTGCCGCTTAGCCTCTACGACGTACTTATTGCCTGCCCCACAGAGGATGTCAACCGGCTCAACCTCACCCATTCCCAAAGCCATGAGCGCTATAGCAGGAACACCTCCTAGGACAAAAATCCGATCCGCTCCCGCTTTACTCATGGCGTTAATGGTTGCCGGGTAATATCCCTGACCTTTCACCGGCGGGGTACAGCCAATCACCTGTTTCACCCCGGCTACCTTGGCCGGTATAATACTCATCTGAGCTGAACCGAACAGGGGATACCTTCCACCAGGTATGTAACTGCCTACTGCATTAACGGGAATATGTTTGTGTCCCAGAATTACTCCGGGTCTGATTTCAATCTCTAGGGGCCGCAGGGTTTCTAACTGCGCCTTTGCAAAGTCCCGCACGTTTCGCTGACAGAAATCAGTATCTTTAATCGCCTGCTCAGGGAGTTTCGCAATCGCTTCTTCTATTTCTTTCTGGTCCAACTCAAAACTTTTTGGATTCCAGTCATCAAATTTTTGACTGTACTTACGGACAGCGTCCATCCCGTTTTTCTCCAGATCATGCAACATCTCATAAACAATCTGAGCCGTCTCTCTATCTTCCTCAAACAACCGGTGTCCACCTTTCTTGATTACTTTCATAGCTGCTCCTTGTCAGAAATTCTCATAATCCAGTTCATTACTTCATTTCTTCCATGGTGAAATTATTAAAAGCTTCTTTTTTTCTTCATATCCGCCAGTACGCCGCCCAAAATTCATTCCACTTTTTCTCTATTAGCTTGAGCATGATTACCCCCCTTCCCCCTTCCTTAACCGGCAATTTCGCATAGCTCGCATCGATGCAGTACTGCAGATATATATCCATATACGAACCTATCCTTATTTTAGCTCAGAATAAACTTATGTCTACCACTTATTGCAAAAATTGTCTGACAGCATCCTCTCCCAATAAATTACCTTAAATTGACTTTCAGAGAAAATACTCAGTGAACCCCGTCATTGCAATGCTGGTAGCCACAGGCTTTAGCCTGCGATTAAGAGCGCCCCCCTAAAGGGTGCGGCTACCCACTTTGCCCCTTGTAATAACAATGTAGAACGGAGTTCACTAAATATTTACCTTTCAGAGAAAGAGAGTGTAAAACGAACAGGTTCTTCACTAGCCCAGCAAAGATCATTAGCACTATATAAAAAGACAGATAGAAGCTAGAGGAGTTCCCTCATGAAAAGAGAAATTTACTATTTTGAGGAGGCCGGACCCCAGAATACCGAGAGGTCATAGCTATAGCCGGTACCGATAACGGCGCGGATACAGCCGTGGTAATAAAACCTGCCTAGCCGGAGGAGCTATCCTGTTTGGGATGTCTCCTACGTTCTTTATAGCTATTCTGGGGAGGATTATGGTTGGTCTGGGGGTATCGGTGCTGTTCATATCGACCCTTAAAATTCTGGCTAACTGGTTTACCAAAAAGGAATTTGCTTTGGTAACGGGAATTTTAATGGCTGTTGGGGGGCTGGGTTGGCTCTCGGCAGCCACCCCTCCGGCACTTTTGACCGGGTGGTTGGGATGGAGAGTAACTTTTCTCATCATTGGTCTGGTGAACCTAACTCTTGCTCTCTTCACTTATCTCATCGTGAGAGACACTCCTACTCAAATGGGAGCCGCCGGTATTCTTAAGGCCGAAGCTCATGTCTCATCCTCGGTATGGCGAATCTGTTTCCCTTTGCCGGAGGAGCACTGTTTCCACCCTTGATAGGTTTAATTTTGGATTACACTGGTAGAGTGGGTACTACCTACTCGGTACACGCCTACCAAATCGCTTTTGTGGGATTTCTACTGGCAGCTATGGCGGCCTTGATCTCGGTACCTTTTATGAGAGAAACTCTCACGCCACGGCTTCTGCCTCAAAGCTAAAAAATGAACATTTCTATTGGGGTGCTACCCCCTGTTTTGATCAGTGATTACATAGAGTTGGTTTTTATGAACGTCGTTTAACCCAATGCATTGCAAAGAGACAGTACCGGCAAAGATAGAGAATCAGAATGATAACATCAGCCGAGGGAGACGCACTTGGATTTTGAGACGCTCTGGGCCACTGCTCAGGGCAGGGCGGCGATGATCTTCCGGTACTCATCCTCCGTGAACGCACGGAGGGTCTCAGTTCGGACGGCACCCGCCGAACCGGTAGCGAGAGCCACCTTAGCTGCTGCTTCATCGTCCGGGAGTTCGAGGACAACGAGCCCGTCGTAGCGCCCAGTCGTACTGTAGAACTCTTTCAACTCACCTCCGGCTGCCTGACACACCTTTTTGGCCGCCTCAAGTCGGCTGGGGCTCTCCTTGATATTCTCTATACCTTTCTGTGTCCAGCTAAACAGAATAACATAAGTCGGCATCGGTTACCTCCTTTCTTCGTCTGCGCACCTCCCCCGGCGCCTTAATCTACACCCGCGATAATCCTATATCATAACTTCGAAAAGAAAGACGGGCGAGTAGCTATAGGGACTACCCTCCAGCCTGCCCTGGCGTGGGGATAACCCCGAGCTGCTGCATCATACCGAATTTGTCGTTCCAGCCCCAGATTTCCTCAATCTTGCCACCAGCAAAGCGGTAGATGGCAATCCCTGTCCATCTCACCTGCTTGCCGGTAGGGGCAATGCCCTGAAGGTCGCCTTTGTGCGTGCCACGAGCTGTCCAGCAGGCCACAACCTTGTCCCCTTCAGCGATGGTTTCGTCGACAGCGATATCAAGGTCGGGGAATGCAGTGAGAAACATAGTGGCATACCGTTTCCAGGCTTCACGGCCCTCCATATCAAGACCGGGGGTATGGAGAACCGGATTGGCGGCTAACCACTTATCTCCCACGGCCAGTTTCTTCTTCCCGTAAGCCTCCCCGAGAAACTGGCGGACGATGGCCTTGTTTTCTTCTGTTGACATGGTGTCACCCTCCTCTCCTGAGCTTGATTTTGTCTCTTCAATGATAAATTTAGAAATAAAATCCAGCATCTTTTCAAAATCTTCAGGTTTAGAATACCGATGATCGGCACCTTCGATAATTTCCAAATTACTGCTCTTAATTAAACCGGCCAACTTTTTACTCTGTTCAACTGGAATCGATTCATCCTTATCTCCATGAACAATTACGGTGGGAATTTTGATTTTTTGGGCAGCTTCATATCCATTAGCTTTTTCCGCATCCTCAAAAAAGGAATAGTCTAACTTAATTTTTCTTTCTTCGCTACTTGTATAATAAATAAAACCTTTTTCTTTCCAGGTTTTTATTTGTTGTTTTGCTTCCTGAGCAACCAACTTGCCCAAATGACCTGAAACTGGGGATTTCAAGGCCAAAATGAGCAAATCATCTGTTTTTGATGCGGCAATCACACTTGCCATTCCCCCAAAACTTGAACCTACTAGGCCAATTTTTGAGTATCCCAATTCCTTCAAAAATCTAACTGCATTGAGGACATCGTCAATAGCTTCAGAAATTGTTATTTCTTCAAGCGTTCCCTCACTTTCGCCATGAGCGAAAAAATCGAATCTAAAGGTAGAAATTCCCTGTTCACTGAGGATTTTTTCTAATCTAACATTGGTGTAGCTGTCTTTACTGGTGTTGAACCCATGACATAAAATCATAACGGGTTTCTCTTTATCGGAGGTTGGATTTGCTAATATCCCACAGAGTTTGTTTCCTTTAGTATTCTCGAAAAATAATTTTTCTTGCATGGATTGATTAAAATCCAAATTGTTTATATATCTTACCAAATCGGTGGATTTGAGGCAACTCTGCAGCATTTGTACTTTTTGCCTCGCTCGTTCCTATTCTTTCTCTTAATTAAGAAGAAGGGAGGAGGCTGCAAGGAACCCTGACCGTGGTGGCGGGCAAGCGAAATAGCCCATCCCAAGGTAGGAATCTTGTAGGAGGCTTACTTGGTGAGCTTACCTTTTATGCTGGAAAGTCTGCGGATATGCTTCTTTTCCTCCTCGACTATCTTTTTAACCAGATCCCGATCCCCAAGTTTGACTACTTCCAGCATCTCATAGAAGAAAAGAAGCGTGTCCTTTTCAAAGTTGATGGCTGAATTGATAGCCTCAATTTCGCTTTTTGCCTCTTTAGCTAGGTTGATGGCCTTATCGGGACCGGTGAAGAATCTGGAGTCTACCAGAGCTCCCAGATAGAGTTTTGCCTCCTCCCAGTTGTAAGGAGTTACTTCCGCCTCCTTTTTGAGGGTATCATAGAAACCCTGGAAGGTCTTGAGGTGTTTTTCTTCTTCCCCTGCCAGGTATTGGAAAAGCTCCTTAAGGCTCCTTTCTTTGGCTTGTTTTGAGGCAGTTTGGTAAAAAGCCTGACCACTTTTTTCTGTGCTTATGGCCATTTCTACCACTTCCCGAACGGAGAAAAAGATACTCATCGGCACGCTCCTTTCTCTTCTTGAATCTTTCTTATCTTTAGCCAAATTCTCTTATTTCGGCTAGTTTTTCATCCTCCATCAAGCAGAGCCTTTTCCTCCCAGAGAAACCAGTCTCCAGAATCTTTAAGGTAAGAGTGGGTGTTTTGCAGCAGCCCGTAATGTTCTTTTTCTTCCTCAATCAATCTTCCGAAAAAAGCCTTTTGCTGGGAATCCTGCATCTTTCCTAGAGCGCCCTGGTAAAAATCAACGCTTTTCGATTCCATATCCATACCAATTTTTAACGCCTCTAGCTCGTCAGGATTTGCGGCAATTCTTTCCTTAACTTCGGTCTTGACTTCCCCAAAGACGGTCTTGATTTTCTCTCTGGGTGCTTTTTCCTCGAAGAATCGGTTAAAATCTGAGAATTTAAGGTCAGCGAGGATTTCCCTGAGGACGGTTAAGTGTCTCTTCTCATCTTCAGCAAAGGATAAGAACATCTTCTTACCAAAAGGATGGGAAGTTTTCTCGGATGCTTTTCGATAGAAATCTATCCCGTCTTCTTCCAACTTAATGGCCGTTTTAATCGCCCTAGAAAAATTGTTCATTTTGTCCTTGTATGATTATTTTAGAGTTTAAAGGGGTTGTAGTAGTGATACGCGCGCCCCTTTTCAAACCCGTAATCATACAACTCTCACCTCCTTTACGGTTTACTATGAGGACAGAGGCTAAAAGCGGATATTTATCCTGCTCAAG
>JBHIEA010000021.1:0-15180 GCA_046760365.1 bacterium | reverse complement strand
AAACTAATCCGCCAGCCTCTTTCATCCTTAACTGTCCCCAGGGTAGTGGAAAGTTCTAATCCCGTTACCTTACTTAGTTCCTCCCTGGCTATCTCAATCAATTGGTGTATACTCTTTGCCATCTTAATTACCTCCTTTAATTAATTACTTTACTTTTGTTATCTTTTGCCCTGTCTTTGCTCCACAAGAAGGGCAGTATGGATATTCATAATAATAACGCCATGTTGCCCCACACTTGGGGCACTCAATCCAAAGGTACTGTCCGCATTCCTGACAATAATTAAGGTCGCCCCAGGTGACTGCCCCACATCTAGGACACCTAAATGCTCCTTTTGCTTCATATTGCCCTACTATCCCTCGCATCTTACTCCACCTCCTGTATTAGTTTAAGATTAACCTAAATTTAACCCTTTTTCGCCTTCTCTTCTTTATACTTTCTGATAGCCTCAAGCTGGGCCATCAGTTTAGCCTCTTTTTTATCATACTCCTCCTCACTTATCTCATCCATCTCAAACTTCATCTGTAGTTCCAGGAGTTTCTTCTGGATTTGCCCGGTATCGGTAAGATCCTCCTCAGCCGTATCTTCTAGTTTTTGGCCAATCCAGACTAACCCCTTAATGGGAAGAAAAAAGGGGAATAGTAAATCGAGCAAACCAATGTCTGGACCTTCCTCTTTTCTTCCTTCTTCGGGCACCTCTTTAACCTTCCTTCCTTGGTTCTCCCCAATTTATTACTATCTCCACAAAATTGCAGGGAGGAATAGGACCAACATACTTAAATTTAATGTCTGTCCCTTTTTCTCCTATTCTTTTATCTAACTCATCAATACATTTATCGAAATTTGGCACCTGGGCCTCCTGGACAAGAAATGCCCCATTCATAATCATGTTATCACCAAAGAGCTTATTTTTTTTGAAATCTACGGAATATTTCTTTAAAGCCTCCATAATCTTGCTTGCCAGCCGATCACGTTTTGTATTGAGGGCATTCATAACCATCTCTCCCAGGCGTGCTCTACCGCTATGGGTCTTGTGGGCAGGTCTACCCATTAATTTCTGTCTTAAGAGCTTAATTTCGCTGTTCTCTTCCACAATGTCAGCATATATTGCCTTCATATCAGTCCAGAGAGCTTTTATCCCAAGCTCTACCTTATCAGCCATATAGGCAAGGAGCTCCCTAAATTCCTCACCCCTTTCCTTTAGAACTTTCTCTCTAATTCTTTCTTCGGGAAATACTCCATCTTTAGCCTCAGCAATGGTGCTAAATCTCACAGGGAGGACTATGTAATTCTTCATCAGCTCTTCCATGACTTTCTGATGAGCCAGAGTATTCTTCCGGTTAATGGGGAATTTCTTAATGGGTGAGTTACTAATAACAGTAGCCAGATCCTCATAGCAACAAGTATAAACCTCGTCGCCTCGCTCGCCAATTCCTGGTAGGCTGAAATTTTTCTCTTTACTCTCGTTAATTATGCAGTATATATACTTTCCTTCCTCCACGTCGCTTCGCTCCTACTGTGGTCTTGCCACCTCAACCATAATAAAATCCTCTTTTCCCTTATCCTCAAGAGAAAGAGCCTCTTCCTGGCAACAGCTACTCAATAACTTATAGGCCTCGGTTATCTTCTCAAACTCCTGTTTAAGTTTTTTATTATCAGGGTGCTTATCAGGATGATTTTTCTGTACCCACTTTCGATAGGATTCTTTTACCTCCTCCAAACTTATCTTCTCTCCCAATCCCAATAATCTTCTGGCCTCATCTATTTTGTCGGATGCTACCTTTTTTAACTGACAGGTGGCAAAACTATAAGGAGGAAGTGGCCCCACACATTTGAAATTTACTTTCTCATTATATTTCTTATTCAGCTCCTCCAATCCATTTTCAAATTCTTTTTCCCTCTCTTTCTCCAGCAAAAAGCCACAATTTAGTATCATCTGATCGTTCATCACCTCATGCTCTCGGTGATCAAGCATAATACCTTTCAGGAAATTTATCATCTCCGCCTTTTCTTTCTCTCTTTTTTTGCCCAGGGCCTCACTAATCATAGCTCCTATCTTTATTCTATCCTCAAAAGTTTCCTGAGGAGGCTTTTTAGCGATTTCTGCCTTAAACTGGCTAATTTCTTTATCTTCTTCTCCTATTTTCTTTATGATGCTATTTAAATCATTCCAGATACAGGCTACATCCAGCTCAATATTACCTTCCATGTTAGTAAGCAGCTTTTTAAACTGAGGATAACCTCTTGCCAGAACTTCCTTGAGTTCACCCTCATCTTTAGCCAAGGTGCCGAATTTCATGGGGATGATAGTATACTCTCCCATTATCCTCTCAATAACCTGTTGATGTTTTATTAGATAACGGCCCAAGGTTTCTTTAAAAATAGAGGAAAGGTCCGGCAGAGATGAGGTACTAACTACTCCCGCAATGTCCTGATAAGGAAAGGTGTAGACCTCTTCATCGGCATTAATTCCACAAGGTCCAAAAGATTTCTTCTTGTTGGTATTTATTATACCATAAATATATAGGGCCATCCTTATCCCCCTATAAAATTTTAGTCTTTCTTTTCTCGCTTTCTAGCAGTATCTTTTTCTTTTTTTTCTTTTTTGCCCAGGGCTAACGTAGTCACCGAATCAACTAAACTGGTAATCCCATCAAAAATACCTTTTAAAGTATTCCCTATCCCAAAATCAATACCTGGTTTTTTTTCTTTTTTCTCTTCCTCTTTAGCCATTTGTGTTATACCCCTCCTCTAAGTAATTTTTTAGGGGTCGGAATTTCACTAAAGACAGATCTGACATGAAATCCGACCCCTTTTTTTGAAACTACTGGGAGGTTTTCTGTGCTCTCTTTCACGCCTTCCCCGGGTGCAAAACCAGAAAGATACTCACCTCTAATACTTAATCTTTCCGATTTTCTCGCGGTTGTCATCGAATTTGCCTAGGGTTTTTGCGTATTCCCGGTTACTGGCTATGAATTTCTTGCGGCCCTCTCTGGATTCAGCTTGTGCTTTCTTGAGCCAGTCAAGATATTCTTTATGCCGCTTCTCAGATTCTGCCACTTCCGTGTCCATATAACCTGTTTTTCTTGCCATCTCTTTTCACCACCTTTCTTTTTTTCTCACCTTATTTGGCTTGTGAGCCAACTGGTGGGAGTAGGCAGGATTATAACCCACCCTTTAAGACTGGGATGGGGCCTCTTATTTTAACCGGGGTAATTAACCTTTCTCCTTCGGGAGTAAGTTTATACCCCTTTTCTAGCTTTAAAAGATAGCCGTCTTTGATTAAACCTTCACATATCTCTTTTACATACTCAGATGAGACACCCATCTTTCGACTTAATGCCTTTTCATTGGCTAGTTTTAGTTCTCTTACAACCTTAAGTACCTGCCCTTCAGCTCCCCTCATATTGCCCTCCTCTTTAATTTGGTCGGTAGCTTAACCTTGTTACCCTTGAGTTGGTTTATCCTTTCCTCTATTCCCTTCTGCTGTCTGGCTGCCCTGGATATCTTTGCCTGCAAGATGCCTTGAATATGGTAAAGAGTGCCTAAAAGCTCATCAACTCCTTTTTCAGTTATATAATAACTGCCGGAAACCTTTTCCAAGAATCCACGATTGGCAAGTTCCTGAAGAAGATAGCGAGCATAATCCTCAGAAATCTCCATTTCTTCTGCCACTACCTTTTTTGTGGAACCTTCTAATTCTCTAACTATTCTCAAAATCTTTATTTCGTTAGGGGAAGACATCTATTTCCTCTTTATTTGGCTTATTTAGTTAGTTTAAATTTTAGTCCCTCTTTGACTAAATGACCCATCCAAACTAAATCCCGGCATATCTGTTCCGCATAATCCCCACTTATACCCACTTCTTTCCCTATGGCAGTAGGGTGCGCCATCCCTCCCAGACCTTTTATGGCCTCAATAATCTCCCTTTCTCTGGTAGTCATCTTTTAATGCCTCCTTTTCTATTAGTAACTTTAAATTATGATTGGCCTCTTCAAAATCAGGCGCCAGGTCCAAGGCTGTTTGATATTCAGCTATAGCCTTTTCTATATCTTCTTTTTTGCTATAAGAAAGAGCAAGATTGAAATGGGTATAAATGTCTAAGGGGTCTAAATCTATGGCCTTTTTGAATTCCTCGATGGATTCATTATATAGACCCATGGTTCCATAAATAATACCTAAATTATAATGGGCTTCTTGCATCTCCGGGTTAATTTGCACGGCCTTCTTATATTCATCCTCAGCCAGCTTACCTTCACCTTTTTTATCGTAGGCCAGTCCTAAATTATTATGGGCTCTGGGATTTTCTGGATTTATCTCTAAGGCTTTCTTAAAAATAGAAATAGCTGCCACTAAATCACCCATCTCTAAATATATTATCCCCAAGTTGTCATATGCTTGATCTAATTCGGGATTAATCTTCAAAGCCCTTTTATATTCATCTACAGCTTCTTGATGGCGATTATTATTCTTATAGAGAATCCCCAAATTATTATGGGCCTCTGCTAAATCAGGATTCAACTCTATGGCTTTTAAATATTCTTGGGTGGCTTCTTCAAATTTGCCATCACCTTTTAACCTATTTCCCTGCTTAAAGTGAAATTTTGCCTTCACCAATTTTACTTCTCTATCCATGTATTCCTTAGAAAGTTCTATCAAAGTATCTGTCTACCAAACCTGGTATCACCTTCTTGAAATCCCTGGCAGTTTCTTTCTTTCTATGCATCTCTGAATCTAAAATATCTATACAGGCTTGTTTAAAGACAGGTGTATCAGTTTTAGTTAAACTTAGAACCTTAGCAATCTTTATACAAACACGGATACTTGGGCCGGTTCCATCGATTTCCTCTTCCCTTAAGGACCTTATCATTTCTACGATAGACTCAGCATCAGATTTCGAGATCCCTGACTTTGCACAGGTTATGGCAATTTCTGTCTCTTTATCATAATGAGTCAGTCTTATATTTATCATCCTGTCCATCAATGCATCTTGAGCCTTATAAACTCCGGCATATTCTTCGGGGTTGGAGGTGAAGATGGTACGGAAATTTGGATGTACTTTAAGGTAGGCATCTTTCCCCCTTGCCGCAGGTAAATCTAATATCTTTTCCTCTAAAACCGAAAGCAATACATTATTTGCCTCAGGTTTAGACCTGGTAAACTCATCATATAGAAGCGTGAATCCATATTTACAGGCTACAGTTAAGCGGTTATCTGCCCAGGCTGCCGAGACCTTCTCGTCGGTTTTTAAAACAGAGTGAATGAAATTATCCACTGTCTTTTTCCTTTGGTAGCCATACTCTCCTCCTACTAAATCTGAGGTTACAAATTCATCATCTCCATGAATTAGTACTACCGGTTGTCCAAGTTGGGCTGCTGTATACACGGCTAAGGTTGTCTTCCCCATACCAGTTGGGCTTGAGAAATTGATGGGAAAACCTGCCCTAAGATATAATAAGGACCTATTTATTATATCTTTCACATAAGGGGTTATGACAAAATTTGGTTGCTCCTTGGCTATCCTTATTGGCTGAACTTCGTCCATAGTACTAACTACCATTTTTTTCCTCCTATTTTTTGTTGTGGGCTTAAGCCCGATTTAACTTCTTCCCTTTTCCAGAACTTATCTGTCTTTTTAATAGGGGATGCTATTATAGTAGTTTCATTCACACACTTAATCAAAATAGCTTCTGTTATCACAGGTCCTTGCCCTTTCCTTTCAATATTTCTTCTTCTCACCTCTTCCCACGGTTCAACAATGGCAATCCATATGTTTTTCTCCTGTCTCTTCAGTTCTATTAAGCGCCCTATTTGATCAATTCTTTTCTTCAGGGAAGCTTTTATATCTTGCTCATCTTCTCCCAAGGGCTTCTCATCTACCAATTTCTCAAGCTGATTGGCTAACATCCTCTCCTTTTGCTTCCGTCTTATCTTCTCATCCTCTACTAATTCATAAGAGACCATTCCCAAATTCTCGTTAATCCTTAATCTATGAATAACCGGCAGGGTTTCTCCTCTTTTTTGACGAGACTGTCTCTCTTCCCATGGTTCAATCCAAACATCGCATCCATCATTTCTCCATTCCACATTATATACCTTTCCTATGCTTCCCATAGCATCCTCAATAAATCTGGCAGCTCCTCTTGAAGTTAAGTTGTCTTTTTCCTCCAACATTCTCTGACCTATTATCCTGAGTGCCTCATTTAATTTATCTTTCTGCTTTCTAAATCTTACCTCAGCCTCTTGTTGCTTTATCCTTTGGGCTTCTTTTTCTTCTTTCCATGCTGCTGCTTCTCGCTCCAAAAGATCTAAGCCAAAGTCTTTCTTTTTTATTCCTCTTGCTCTTCTCCATTCCTGAGCAATCATTTTTCTGGCCATACACCAGATAGTAGCGGTGTTAAGTAATTTCGATTTTTCCTCTTTACCTTCTTTTCTCCAGGGGCTAAATTGCATCCAAGAAAATGACGAATCATCAGCTCTTCTCTCAGTTAAATTAATCTTATCAGGTGAGATTTGCTCAAAGAATGTTTTTTCTTCTGGAAATGGTTCTTTTTCCTTTTGCCGCTCCGAGTAGCTTTCCCTCTCCCTATCTTCTTCTGGAGAATAAGGTTTTGGTGACTTTTTCCCCAATATTGTTGCTTTTTCTCTGGCTATCTCCCTTAAAGCTTCCCTTCTTACGCCCGTTCCACTCATAATTGCTCCTTCTTATAATATCTTATACTCCTGTAGATTCGGTGTATTTATTTTCTCTAACTCTTCTTCTGTCTTCTTTTCTTCGGGTTTGGGTTTTTCTGTTTTCATCTTCTCAAATATCTTTTTCCCTGCCTGGCTAAGAACATATATATCCCTGTTTTCCTTTTTTATTAACTGTTTATTGAGTAAAGACTTCAAAACATACTCTGCGTAGGAAGCCGATACATGCATCCTGCCTCCTACTCCATTCCTACCTGCCCGGCCAAGCTCATATATTATGTGCAGAGCTTCCCATTCACTCCCACCGGGTCGTCTTACCATGGCGATGTTATCTCCTTCTTTACCAGTCTTTACTGTAACTACACCTGTACCCTTACAGCTCATACAGTATAAATTGCTGCCTATCTGCCTCCCTCTACCACTACAGGTAGGGCAAATCTTAATGGGCTCCTTTACTGACACTACCCCTTTTCCTCTGCATGCTGAACAGGTCAGGGTTGACCTTGGCTTTTCTTCTCCCCTTCCTTTACAAAAGGCACATACCACAGCCGGTGGTTTCACATGAGCTGTCCCTTCACCTTTACATACCGGGCATTTTGATCCCCTGGGCCTCTCACCTGTTCCCTTGCAGAAAGCACAATCATATATCTCCTGGCGTAGAATCTCGCCTCTCCTTTGACTATATGTTCCCCCACTATGAACCATTGGCTCCCATGCCCATTGTGAGCCTTCTTCATTTAAACCCCGGTTCCAATCCATTTTTTAAACTCCCCTTCTTTTTACGCTGGCGGCCCTGGTTAGGTAAAATTC
Organism: bacterium; assembly: GCA_046760365.1. GTDB lineage: Bacteria > Aerophobota > Aerophobia > Aerophobales > AE-B3A > AE-B3B. The sequence continues at coordinate 7,679 of JBHIEA010000021.1, read as the reverse complement.
AATAAGACCAGTCCACCTTCTTTAGATTAGATGGCGTTCTTTTTTTGTTAACCTTTTCACCTTTTTCCGGGGAAGCTTCTTGCTTTTTATCTACAATACCTTCAGTCTCATCCACGGAAGGCAGGTTTTTCTCTACCTTCTTTAGAGTCTTCTTCATGTCTTTCCACTGCTTGCCCGTCTCCAGTTGTATTTTGGCTAAGGTCTCCCCGTATCTCTCCAATCTCGCTTTTTCTTTCATCATCATGTACAGATCCAGATATTCCTGTCCTTGTATCTTTGGCTTAGAATGGACTTTAGACTTGAGGCTGGTATTTGGTGGAATGCTGTCCATCCGCTGAGGTTGTCTTTTCTTCTTCCCCTCTTCCCAGGGAAACAATTCATCAACTTTTTCTTTAAACCCTTTCCTGTCAGCCATAGTCACTCCCCTTTCTTCCAAAATATCAGAAAAATCAATAAACCTATGTTTATCTGGGTGTCTGCCGAGCTTTAACGGTTATGAATTGAGCCGGGGCGGCACCCTGTACTTTAACTTCTACCAATTGACCGGGTAGGAGTTTAGCCTCCCGCATCATATTCTTAGGGATAGGGATTCGTCCTTCAGCGTCAACCCTGGAAAATCCCCTCATTAGTGTCATCTCTCTTCCTCCTTATAATCCTAAATAGGTGGATAATTCTTTTTCTTAGCCTACGATCTTATCTATTATCTCATCAGTTGTTTCAACTATCCTATTTTTTTCCTTCCTGCTACCGATCCTTGAGGTCTCTGATGAGAGTATATCTATTACTGTTTCCCTGAATATGCCGTCATTTGGTGCCACAGAGGCGCCTCTTATCTTTAAGGTCTTGGCTATCATTATGCAGCCACGAATCGTGGGCTCGTATTCACATTTGCCGGATTCCCTTAAGCTCCTGACTATATCTACTATCTTTTCTACCTGATCTTCTGGGAGGCCGGTCTTGGCACAAGTTATGGCGATTTCTGTTTCTCTGTCATAGTAATCTAAATCAATGGTCACCATTCTATCTCTGAGAGCATCCTGACTTCTATATACTCCAGCATATTCTTCGGGGTTGGAGGTAAATATAGCTGTAAAATTAGGATCCACTCTTAGATAACTTTCTCCACTCTGCCTGGCGGCAGGAAGATCGAGCATTTTCTCCTGCAGGACTGACAAAAGAGTATTGTTTGCCTCAGGTCTTGATCTGGTAAACTCATCATAAATAAGGGTGAACCCATATTTACAGGCTGTAGTCAGGCGATTATCCGCCCACCGCCTCTGCATATCCTCTTCTGTCTTTAATACAGAATGAATGAAGTTATCCACAGTTTTTTTTAGTCGGTACCCATATTCTCCACCTACCAGATCCGAAGTAGAAAACTCCTCATCTCCGTGGATCATAATTACTGGCCGGCCTATCTTGGAGGCTACATGCATAGCTAAGGTGGTCTTTCCAGAACCTGAAATTCCTCTAAAATGAATGGGAAACCCCGCCGCAATATAGGCTAATGCTCTATGGCTAATATTTTTTACTTGGACTGTCTCCACAAAATTTGGCAGAGGACGAGGTTCCAATACTGTCGTCATTTCACCAACTGATGATCTTCCTATTGGCATAATACCTCTCCTTTTTAATTCTTTGGCTGAGTATCTCTCTCCTAAGTATACTCTTGTCTTTGCTTATCTTTCCACTCCTAAATTTTAACCTACCCCTGGGATTACACCTTTACCTTCACACTTAACGCAGGGAAGACCCGGTGTACTTATGCTCACCCCGGTTCCCTCACAATCAGGACAGGTCTGAGGATTCTCAACAGCTTTCACTACCCCTTTTCCCATACAAACAGTACAGGTAATCCTTTTATCAGGAAAAGCACCGCTGCCACCACAGAAGACGCACTCTATCGTGGGTTCTTCCACATTGACTTTGCCTCTTCCACCGCATACCTGGCATTTAGACCTCATAGAAAGGATTCCGAAAGGGTCTTTTCCCGTTCCTTCACAGAAGGCACAGGTAATCTGAGTAGGGGAAGCTTTTGCCGTACTTTCTTCCTTAGTCTTTGGCATCTCTACCTCCTTTCTTTGAAATGACTGTATCCTTAGCTTTAAACTTAAAGATGGGCGGGGGGAGACATACTCAGGAAACGGACACCTCTCGGCGGACAGAAGGGCGAGAAAAGCCCCGTGCTTCTATCTCCTCAAGGATGCCTCCGGGTGCCCTCCCAACTTGCCTACCAAGACTTAGGCTGCTACTTCAGGGAGTAACCCCACGGCTTCGGCGTACTTGAGGAAGGTCTCCACAGAGGCAACTACCACTCTTGCCTCAATGGCCAGGAGCTCGATTCCCACCAGAGAGACTCTGACCCAGGCATCAATGACGATCCCCTTGTCCAAAATCCTGTCAACTACCTCTACCAAACTGGAAGAGGCGATTGCCTTTTCTACTGCCATATTTTTTCACCCCCTTTCTTTCAATTTTAGATTTCATCTTAAATTCTTTCATTCTGGACACTCATCATCACCATCTCCCACGCTGTGTCTACTTCTCTATCCACGGCTTCAAGTTCCTGCAATACTTTTCCTATACTGCTTTCCTTGTATATCCGGTGAGCTCGCAGTCCTCTTATCATATCTTTAAGGTCCTTTATTTTTACTCGCTCACCCCTTGAAAGAAGCTTCCTTAAAGCAATGCTTAGTTCCTCTTGTTCCAGGTGAAAGCTCTTTAATATTGCACTAATTTTTTTCTCTCTTTCTCTCTGGCGATTTAAAATACACTCTTTCAAAACCATAAAATCATCTATTTTCATAGGCTTCGCTGCGTCAACCAACTTTTTCCTTAACTCATCTATGATTTCCTTTTCTTCTCTCAGAAACCTTTCAAGCGTGTCGTGGATTTCTTTTTCTTTTTTCCGCCTTTGCCCCCACATCTCTTCCATCATTCTGTCGAAGTCCTTTTTTCTTAAACACTCAGTTTTAGCTAAGGTATTTCTTAACTCGCTGGCTTTTTCCTCCTGTTGCCGTTGAAAACTTTTTATTACTTCAATAGCCTGCCTCATTAAGGTACCAATGCTCTCCACCCTCTTCTCATATGGATCAAGAATTTCTCTAATGCCTCTGGTTAGACTCTTAGCATGGTCTACTTTTTCCATTTCTTCCCACCTTTTTTAAAACAATTCCCAGGTTCTCGTCTTGGAGACCTCGAGACATACTTGAGAGAAGCAAGTCACTCTTAAATCATCCGGAGAGGGGTGGATAATCTACACACCTCTACCCTCCCAAGGATGTCTCTGATTGGCTCTCCATCCCAACTTGGCTCTACCAGGATTTAGGCTGCTGCTTCAGGTAACAGTCCCACAGCTTCAGCGTACTTGAGGAAGGTCTCCACAGAGGCAACTACCACTCTTGCCTCAATGGCCAGGAGCTCGATTCCCACCAGAGAGACTCTGACCCAGGCATCGATGACGATCCCTTTGTCCAAAATCCTGTCAACTACCTCTACCAAACTGGAAGATGCAATTGCCTTTTCTACCGCCATCTTTTTTCACCCCCTTTCTTTCAATTTTATCTCTTTAAACAGTTGCTCTACGTTTTATTCCTCTTTTTTTGGATAGTACATGTTCTCAATCTTCTCAATCTGACCTCCCTCCACAAGGGATTTGCTAGGTCCAATTAGGATCCTCCAATCCACGCCCAGCTCGTTCCCGATGTCAACCAACCTAATTCCCTCGGGATGCCCGACAATTACCTCCAGGATCTTCTCCTCAGTGGTTGGCGCAGCTTCTACTTTTGGCTTTTCCTTGACCTTCCTTACGACGGCTCTGGGTCTTGCGACGGCTTCAGGTTTTATTTTTTTGACCGCTCCTGTCCAGACTCGCTGTGCCTCGCGAAGATCGGAGGCAACTTCCTCCCTTAGTTCGGTATTAGCCTTGTGGAATCCTTCCACCATCTCATTCACAGCCCCCTTGCGCTCGGTATCCTCAGCTTGGAATCCCTTCAACATCTCTCCTACAGCCCCCTTGCGCTCGGTATCCTCTCGATGGAATCCTTCCACCATCTCATTCACAGCCCCCTTGCGCTCGGTATCAGCCTTACGGAACTCTCCCACCATCTCTCCTACAGCCCCCTTGCGCTCGGTATCCTCCCGGTGGAATCGTTCTATCAGGTTATGGGTATCGGAACGTATCTCACTGAGCCTTACTCCAATATCTTCCATGAGTTGCCGGAAGGCAGCACGCCGCGCTTCCGTCGCTGAGCGAATGTCATCGACGATACTCTGCATCGCATCACTCAAATTTCCCATGCGTTAAACCCTCCTTTCAATAGATTCTTAAGATTGTGACTTGACTCTCTCACCCCCTTTCACCAAAGGATTATATCGATATGCTCTAGAAACCCCTAGGAAGGAAGGCCTCCTGAGCTTCCTCTTAAAATCTCTGGTAGGTGTGGATTAGAAGCCCCACACCTACCCCGGAGGAGGCAATGTAGGTACCTTTATGGTACCTAGTACAATTGTCGGAGCAAAGAATTTGCCAAATTAGGAAGAAAATCATAATTCCTTGTATTGAAGTATTGAAGAACTTTGGAGAATTTTACCCTGGCTGGTATGGGAGGAAATTAGGGAATTGATCCCCCCAATTTCGGGTGTTAGTTCCCTATGGCTTTTTTAAGCACGCCTGCAGAGCGGCGACGAGGGCCTGGTTTTGGAAGGGTTTATCAAAGTAAGCATGGAAGCCAAGCCCAAGGGCTTTTTCCCGGAGTTCCCTTGAACCGTAGGAGGTAATGAGTACCCCAGGGATTTTGGGATTTCGGTTTCTCAGCTCTAAGAAGAGGTCAAAGCCATTCTTATCCGGCAGACGATAGTCGATAACAGTAGCTAAGATCTTATTGTTAGTGGCTATGGAAAGAGCTTCTTTAGCAGTCCCGGCAGTTTTCACTGAAAACCCGGCTTCTGATAGAACCTTGGATAGAACCCAGCACATACTTTGTTGATCATCTACTACGAGAATCATTTTTTATCTTACTCCGGAGAGTTTTTGGATCTATGCTGAGAAACTTTGCCAGCTCGGTTTGATTCAGAGAGACCCTCTTTTTCACTTCAGTGATAATAAGTCTTTCGGCCCTTTCTGCTAGCTTTCTCTTGATTTTTTTTAGATCGATTGGTTTGCTGGTACTGCAGGTAAACTTTAGTTCTAACCTAATACTTCTTGTACCCTTGCTGCCAGAAATAAGTATTTCTTTTTGAGGCCCCAGGGGAAGATGCTCGGGAAGAATGATCTGATTTGCCAAAATGACTGCTCCAGTTATCAGGTGTTCTAGTTCCCGGACGTTTCCTGGCCAATGATAGGAAAGTAAAAGATCCATAGCTTCGTCGGAAATCTCCAAGGTTGGTTTATGGTATTTTCTCCCATACTTTTCTACGAAATGGTGGGCCAGAAGTTCAATATCGTCTTCCCTCTCTCTTAAAGGAGGAAGTTCAATAATTACTCCACTGATGCGGTAAAAAAGATCTTCTCGAAAGCTGCCATGCTGGATAGCTTGCCTGAGGTCGGTGTTGCTGGCACTGACCATCCGTACATCCAGACTCCTGCTTTTCCTACCCCCCAGGGGAACATATCGCTGTTCCTGGAGGACTCTCAAAAGCTTTGCCTGGTATCTCAGGGGAAGGTTGCCAATCTCGTCGAACAGCAAAGTTCCCCCATTAGCCCATTCCAGTCGTCCGGGTTTGCTCCTGTCAGCATCAGTAAAGGCGCCCTTTTCGTATCCGAAGATCTCACTTTCCACCAGGGATTCAGGAAGTGCACTACAGTCAATGGGCACAAAAGGCCCCTGGTGTCGTTTGCTGATCTCGTGCAAGGCTCTGGCAAATAGCTCCTTACCGGTGCCGGTTTCCCCTTGAAGGAGTACCGGCAGATCGGTGGGCCCATACTTTTTAACCAATCGCCACACCCTCTGGATGCGGGGGCTTTTCCCTACAATACCCAACTCACTCGACAGCTCCTTAATATCCTGCTTCCCCTTAACTATTGTCCTCAGTGTTTGCTTGAGTTTCCCATCCTCAAAGGGCTTTTCAATATAATCTACTGCTCCTAACTTTATTGCCTGAACCGCCGAATCCACATTTCCGTAAGCGGTGAGAATGATGACCGGGATATTGCTATCGTTTTCCCTCAGTTTCTTTAAAACGGTCAGGCCGCTCATCTCAGGCATCCTCATATCCAGCAGGATCAGATCAGGTGCGATAAGATCCACTTTTTTAAGTCCCTCTGGCCCGGAGTGTGCTGGATGAATTGAAAATTCCGAATCTAACTCACGGCTAAGAGCTTTATGAGCTGCCTGCTCGTCATCAATCACCAGAACGGTTGGGCTATTGCTCAAACTTGTCCCTCCTTTTGCTGTCTGATAGGGAGGGTTACCATAAAAGTGGTTCCCTTTCCCACCTGACTTTTTACCGAGATTTCTCCTCCGTGTTCCTCCGCAACCCGTCGACAGAAGGAAAGTCCCAGACCTGTGCCTTTGGGTTTTGTCGAATAAAAGGGTCTGAAAATATACTGCCTCTCAGTTTCACTAATTCCCATCCCGGTATCAGAAATCTCCACCAATACCCGGTCTTCGTTCCCTGGTGAATCTTTCGGGACCAGGTGCATCTTGATACGTAACTTTCCTCCCTGAGGCATAGCCTCGATAGCATTTTTCAAAAGATTCAAAAACAGTTGATTTATCTCTCGGCGGTCTACCTGACAGTCAGGGATGTTGTCAAACTCTCGGTGGACGCTGATGTTGTGTACCTCAGCTTGTCTGCTAATAAAGGTCAGTAATTGCGAGAGAATGCGCTGGAGGTTACAGGATTCAAATTGAGGCCGTTTTGAACCGGTAAAATCAGAGAGACTGCGCAGCAGGATATGCATCTGGTCAATGTTATCCGTAATGGTTTCCATAGCCTCCCTAAGGTCTTGATTGCCGTGATCCAGGAGAGAATTCTGGATATATTGGAGCGTTGAGGCCATGATACTTAACGGGTTGCCCACCTCATGAGCTATGCTCCTTGCTAACAATCCCATCCCGGCTAACTTCTCTGACTGCACCAGCTGTTCTTCAAGTTGCACCTGCTCGGTGATATCTTCTAAGGTGATGAGGCAGAGGGGGCCTCCCACATCTTCCATACGGAGAGCGCTTATAGTGGCTCTCAGGATTTTTGAACTTTCTTTTTCCATATCCAGATGTAGTTCCACAAACTTTGTTCCCGCTTCTCGGTCTTGTAGGACTACTCTGGCCTGATTCTGGAGGTCTTTGTGGGGAATAACCTCGGAAAGGTTTCTACCTTCTATTTCTCCGCCCGACTTCAAGAGGAGATTCTCACAGCTTCGGTTGCACATCACTACTCTTAGCCCCTCGTCCAGGACTAAAATAGCATGAGGCAGAATATCAAGAATTACTTTATAAAGGTATTTGCTCAATCATCTCCTCCCGAGAGAAGATTCCTGGCATAAGAGTGGTCTATTTTTACAATTTTCCTTATGAAGCCTTCCTTCGCACAAATTACATCTCACTCCCTTTTTTCTCCTAAAGGTATTTGAGGGGGGAAATAGGGCTTCGCCGATTCCTTCGGAATACTCCCCTCAACGGCCCGATCAGCAAAGCCGACTCTCGCTGCCTTTCGGCACTCTGCCCGTCCGCTCAGGG
>JBHIEA010000020.1:0-15982 GCA_046760365.1 bacterium | reverse complement strand
GGAAGCTCAGAATGAAGACTTTCAGGCAGGGACTGCATTTGGCGGAGAAGAAGGAATTAAGTGAAGCCATAAAGATAAAAAAGGTCTCGCCTCCTCCCAGGGTCATCCTTCCTTTGAGTCAGCATACCGGTGCTCCCGGCAGACCAATGGTCAAAGTAGGGGACCGGGTAGAAGAAGGTCAAAAAATCGCTGACGCTGACTCCTTTGTTACCAGTCCCATTCACGCCAGTATATCAGGAAAGGTTAGCTCAATAGAGAAGATGCCCCATCCAGTGGCAGGTGAGGGAGAGGCCATAATTATTGAGGGGAATGACAATGGGAGAAAGGTGTGGGAGAAAGAGGAAGTCAACCCAAAATCTTTAGAGGCTACAGAGATTAGAAAAATTGTCCGGGAGGCGGGAATAGTGGGATTGGGAGGGGCTGCTTTTCCTACCCATGTCAAACTCAGCCCTCCTGAGAATAAACCCATAGATACTATAATCTTAAATGGATGCGAGTGTGAGCCTTATCTTACCGGAGATCACCGTCTTATGCTGGAAAGAGCCGATGATTGTTTATACGGCCTAAGGGTGATTATGAAGGCAACCGGTGCTACCAGGGGTTATGTGGGGATTGAAAGCAATAAGCCCGATGCTATAGCCTTAATGAGAAAAAAATTGAAAGACAATAAAAATATTCAAGTGGTTCCTCTAAAAACTAAGTATCCTCAAGGGGGAGAGAAGATGCTTATTAAGGCAATCCTCAATCGTGAGGTCCCCCCCGGTGGTCTTCCCCTTGATGTAGGAGTGGTAGTGAACAATGTGGGCACCGCGGTTGCCCTTGCTGAAGCCATAAAATGGGGTAAGCCTCTCTTAGAAAGGGTAGTTACCGTGACCGGCTCCGGGGTGAGGCAGCCAGCTAATCTATGGATTCCCCTGGGAACTCCTTTTTCTTATGTGGTTGGAGAATGTGGAGGATTGAGAGACAATGCCAGCAAAGTAATTATGGGTGGTCCCATGATGGGATTATCCCAATATACTCTTGATGTTCCTGTAGTGAAGGGAACATCTGGGATCTTGGTTTTGACTGAATCGGAAGCCGTGGTCAGAGAAGAAGAGCCCTGTATTAAGTGTGCTCGCTGTATAGATCACTGTCCTATGGGTCTTCTTCCCACCATCCTTGCCCGTCTGGTAAAGGCAGAAAGGTGGGATAGCTTAAAAGATTATCATGTTATGGATTGCGTTGAATGCGGCTGCTGCGCGTACGTCTGTCCATCTAAGATTCCCTTGGTTCATCTGATGAAATTGGGTAAGTTTCAGGTTAGCAAGAGGCAGGCTTAAATGAACAATCAAACAGTCATAAGACTAGACCAAAAATATGTGATGCATACCTATTCTCGCATCCCTATAGCCTTAAAAAAGGGTAAAGGAGTAAGGGTCTGGGATCATGAGGGAAAAGAGTATCTTGACTTTATCTCTGGTATCGGCGTAAATGCCGTAGGACACTGCCATCCAGAAGTGGTTAAGGCTATCGAAAGTCAACTAGAAAGACTTCTCCACTGTTCTAATCTTTATCATATTGACCTTCAGACTAAATTGGCCGAGACTCTCTGCAAGGTCTCTTTTGCTGATAAGGTATTTTTTTCTAATTCTGGAGCTGAAGCTAATGAAGCTGCCATAAAATTGGCGCGAAAGTTTGGGAGCAAGCTGGACGGAAGAAGATATGAGATAATCACCATGGAAGGTTCCTTCCATGGGAGGACTCTGGCCACCTTAAAAGCTACCGCTCAGACCAAATATCAAAATGGCTTTGGTCCATTTCCTCCCGGATTCAAGTACGTGGCTTTCAATGATCTAAAGGAAGTTAAAAAGGCGATCTCTCCCAAAACTTGTGCGGTAATGCTGGAACCTATACAGGGTGAGGGAGGGATACGCGTAGCCTCAGAGGTCTTTCTACGTGAGCTTCGTGAGCTCTGTGATAAAAAGGGGATTCTGTTGATCCTGGACGAGGTTCAGTGTGGTTTGGGTAGGACGGGTAAGATGTTTGCCTATCAGCACTACGGGATTGAGCCGGATGTGATGACTCTTGCTAAGTCTTTAGGTGGGGGAATCCCTATAGGGGCAACTCTGGCTAAGGAGAAGGTTGCCTCTGCCTTTGAGCCGGGAACCCATGCCTCTACTTTTGGCGGTAATCCTCTGGCTTGCTCGGCTGCCCTGGCCTTTCTGAAAGTGGTAAGAAATGAAAATCTAGTTGAAAAGGCTCGAGAGAGGGGAAACTACTTTCGAACCGGGCTGGAGAAGCTAAAGAAAAAATTTCCCTTCATTAAGGACATAAGGGGTAAGGGATTAATGATCGGAGTTGAACTGGATTTTCCTGGTAAGAATATTGTCAAGCTGTGTCGTGACCAGGGTCTTTTGATTAACTGTACAGTGAAAAAAATCCTTCGTTTTCTCCCTCCTTTAATTGTTGAGGAACCTGATATAGATGAGGCAGTGAAGATTCTGGATCGAGTTTTTTCTCACCTTTGACCACCAGTTTTGTTCTCCTTTTCTTTTGCTGCCCGGTGGGAATATCTCGGGACTTTTCCTCGTTGGTCACTGTCTTCCTAAAGCTGCCCTGTGCTCGGTGTTTTTCCAAGACTTGCCGCTAAGCTCTACTCATGTCTTTATACTGTGGCCCGGTAGAATTTGTCCCCTAGGGGCCTTCATGATACATGAAGGCCTGAGGAGAACTTAGGCGTTAGAACATATAGACCCGCCTTCAGCGCGGCTGCGCTATGGAAAACACACTCGCCGGGCAGCGTTAACTTCTTTTCTCAAGCTGGAGGTTCAGGCTAATAGTCCCTTCCTGATGAGAGCTAAGGATTTGGTGGCATCTCCCTCCCGGATAACTTTTTCAATATTATCCATTCCTATTCTATTCAATACTCTGAACAGCCCCTTAAACCATTCAATTCCCTCAATCACAGCACGGAGTCCATCTTCGCGATAAGGAAAGACATCTAGCGAATACCATCCATCGTATCCAATCTTGTTTAGCCAATAGAGTAGCTCTAAATTCTCAATGGTATGAACCGATCCCGGAATCATGTCATCGTCCCATAGCCGGTAATTATCATTCAGATGAAGATGAAAGAGCTTATTATCAAAGCGTTTAAGTAGCGCCACACTTTCAGCCATATTTTCATAGCCTTCAAGAGCGTGCCCGATGTCTAAGTTTATTCCTACATTGACTCGATCTACTTCTTTAACCAGCAGAATGGCTTTTCCAATGCTTCCAATGAAGCAGTGGGTTCTTGGTTCTTTTATTTTATACTCAACCGCGATTTTTACCTCGGGTAAGTAGTCAGCACAGTTAATGAGTCCTTCCACAATTCTGTCCCAGGATTTGATATAGTCAGCCTGAAAGCAATAATCATAGCCATCTTGGCCAAACCAGGGACTGATCAGATTACAGCCACTTTCTTGAGCCAGTTCCATAGATTTTTTAACATTCGCGATGGCGTCCTGTCTTACTTTTTGGTCATTGGCAGCGAAACTTCCCCGGCCCCATTTCGCTGATGACCAAAGCTCTGGGATGATCATGGAAACCTTCAGGCCGGAATCGACAACTTTTTTCACTACTTGTTGAGCATTGGCCTCGGTTAACTGCCAGCCCCCAATAAGCTCGATGCCTTCTAAATGAGGAACCTTTTTTGCTGCTTCCAGCATTTCCTCAAAGCTCTTTTGGGAAGAGTAGCCACCGAGGACGTAGCGATCGGCGCAGGAACCAAATGCAACCGCGGTACTGGAAAATTTCATTTCTTGTAGCATTGATTTCCTCCTTATATTTTGTGGTTCTCATTGAATTACGTCATGACTGGTTCAGGAGGACTCTAAGATTTGGTCTAACCATTCGGTTCTTCCGAAATCTTGACCACTACTTTTAAAGCTCTCCCATCCTTCACCGCCTTAATGCCTTCAATGATGTCCTCCAGGCAAATCCTCCTGGCCAATGCTGAACAATCTCCCACCGCGTCCTGCTTAGCACCCCGTCTACATTTTGTGAATTTAACCTACCCTCCTTTTAGCCTTCTCATACTTGTTTGCTCTTGAGGTTGGATTCCCAGAGGCTTTCCTGCAGTTTCCAAAGCTGGTAAATTGTCGATTCAGTTTTGGGCTCAACCATATCCATCGAAATGCATTCTCCTTTGGAGACTTGCACCTTGACTCTGGCTCCTTCAGCTAATCCTAAAGGTAAGAGATTTTTTTTCCTTGCCTCCTGCAGGAGATAGATTCGTCCTAACACATGGTAGCCGCCTATTCCGTCAATGGTAACTCCGACATCTAGATTCTGCTTGGCTACCGTTACCACTTCGGCAACTCTTCGCTCTGAATTTAAGGTGGGTTCATTAAAGAGAACCGCTCTGGCCACGGAAAGAGGAGTCTCTATACTGCATAGATGATAAGGACGATAAAGAAGATAATAGGGACCCGGTCCCATACCATAGTATTTTAGATCTTTTCTTACTCTTTCCTTGTTAGTGGTTACAATCAGGAAAACACCCGGAGCTACATTACCGATAGAGTAGTCAACCACCCCACTTCTACTCAATATACCTCCATCTTCCTTGGGTACTAAGACCTGGGTGAGTTCAGAGACATCAACTTTGGGACCATGCATTCCTGGGACGTCGGGAACAAGACCAGTGGCGTTGGCTATCACTGTCATTTCAATCATTGTTTTTGTCCCGTCTATAAAGGAATTCAGCATTCTGGGGCTCATATCTTTCTTTAGAGCTTCTTCTTGGCACTGATCAGGGGTTGCATTAAAATCCAGGGGGTTGTTTTTACCCTTGCCGGCGGCCACTACCGAAAATCCCAAAGAAGAAGCAAAATTGTAAAGCTCTTTTATGGCTCCGGGCTCGTCTCCAGCGGAGACGGTATAGACAACATTAGCTTTATCGGCCATTTTTTTCAGAATCCAGCCAACCGTTACCTCGGTTTCTACATTCAGCATAATTACGTGCTTTTGATGAAAGATGCATTCTAAAGCAACCTGAGCACCAACTCTAGGGATACCGGTGGCTTCCACCACTGCTTGAAGAGAAGGGACGGAAACTAGAGTCAAAGTCTTCTTGCAGACAATGACTTTCCCTTTTTTGAGGAGATTTTCAGCCTTTTCCGGATTGTCAACAACGAAAATGTTCTCTCCAGGAATTCCCGCAGTCTCGTAAGCACTTTTTGCTCTTTCCACATCTAATTCAGCAATGGCTACAACTTCCAATCCGGGCATTTGACTTACTAGACTTACCATTCCTGATCCCATCTGGCCACACCCAACCAGACCCACCTTTATGGTTTGTTTCTGTTCCTCAAGAGATTTCAGTTTTTGATAAAACAGTTCCAATTTATCAACCTCCCCTGGAGATGGTTCGGTTAAGTGAATAATTCACTTCCTTAATATCAACTCCGCATTTCTCGAAGACGTCCATTGCTCATAAACGACGGATTCCAAAATGGCTCGAATGATATCGGCCTTGTTGGTGTGAATACTTAGGCCTAATATCGCTCCTTTGGAACGAGCATCTATCCACGGAGTACTGCTGCCTACAAAATGGGGAAGGATCACACTTTCCGCAATGCTGGACTTACTTTTGCCTATTCTCAAGCTTTTTGTTAATGGACAAATTAAGTTGGCCCTCCAGAGCTTGATTGTCATAGTCGGATTATAATTCAGAAGACCGCCCAGGAGGGCCATCGGCTTTAAATCTTTTATCTATTCAGTGCTCCGGCAAGCTCCTCTTTTTTCTTGAGAACAATATTTCCTTCTTCTATTTCCACGGTGACAGTATCTCCTTGCTTGAATTTTCCCTCCAGAATCTTCTCGGACAGAGGATTCTCAATCAAGCTCTGGATGGCTCTCCTTAAGGGGCGAGCTCCAAAATCAGGATCGTACCCCTCCTTGGCAATGAGATCCTTTGCGGCCTCGGTGACCTCTAACTTGATTTCCTTTTCTTTAAGAAGATCCTTAACTTCATTGAGCATCAAATCTACAATTTTCTTGATCTCTTTTTTGCTCAAGCCATGAAAGACAATCACATCATCCACCCGGTTCAGAAATTCAGGACGGAAGTTTCTCTTCAGCTCAGATATCACTTTATTTTTGATTTCCTCATGGGATAAAGCTGCTTTATTTTGGTCCCGAAATCCAAGATTCCCTTCGGTAGTAATCTGTTCGGTTCCCAAATTGGAGGTCATAATCAAAACGGTGTTCCTGAAGTCCACTGTGTGTCCTAAATTGTCTGAGAGCCTGCCATCTTCCATAACTTGAAGGAGAATATTGAATACATCTGGGTGAGCTTTCTCAATTTCATCCAGCAAAATTACCGAATAGGGACGACGTCTGACCTTCTCGGTGAGTTCACCCCCTTCCTGGTATCCTACATAGCCTGGAGGAGCACCAATAAGCCGAGAAACGTTGAACCTCTCCATGTATTCGGACATATCCAACCTGATCAAGGCATCCTCATCTCCGAAGAGGAACTGGGCTAAATTACGGGCTAGATAGGTTTTGCCTACTCCGGTAGGGCCTATGAAGATAAAGGCCCCCAGAGGTCTTTTGATGTTTTTTACTCCCGCTCGCGCTCGACGGATGGACTGAGAGAGTGCTCTGATCGCTTCATCCTGGCCAACCATTCGTTTATGGAGAGCCTCTTCCATGCGAAGAAGTTTGGTCGATTCAGCCTCCGTGAGATCCTCGATGGGAATGTTGGTCCAACTCCCAATGATGTGAGCCACATCCTTGGGGGTAACCTTAAGGCTTTCTTCCTTCTCATCTTTTCCTTTTTGAAGCTCGGCTTTCTTCTGAGAGACGGCCTCCCTTAGGTTCTTCTCTTCGTCGCGAAGGCGTGCTGCGTGTTCAAATTCCTGGTTCTTCACCGCTAACTGTTTTTCCCGTTCGATCTCTTGCAGTCTCTTTTCTATTTTCTTAAGCTGGCCTGGTTCGCCACTCTGCATTCTTACCCTTGCCGCAGCTTCATCTATCACATCGATAGCTTTATCGGGAAGGAATCTTCCCTGAATGTAGCGATGAGAGTGATTAGCTGCCGCCACTAGAGCCTCGTCGGCTATCTTTACCCGGTGAAATTCCTCATATTTAGGCCTCAGGCCTTTAAGAATCTCAATGGTCTGTTCAACCGTGGGCTCACCTACCACCACTGTCTGAAATCTTCTCTCCAGTGCCTCATCTTTTTCCACGTATTTGCGATACTCATTTAGAGTGGTTGCCCCAATACACTGAAATTCTCCTCTGGCCAAAGAGGGCTTAAGCATATTTGAGGCGTCTATGGCTCCTTCTGCTGCTCCCGCTCCTACCAGGGTATGTACTTCATCCACAAAGAGGATGATGTTTTTGGCCTTCCTGATTTCGTTTAGCACCAGTTCCAGCCGTTTCTCGAACTCCCCTCGATATTTGGTTCCGGCCACCATTCCTCCCAGTTCTACAGTCACCACCCGTTTGTCCAAAATAGCCTCAGGAACCGAACCCTCGGCTATTTTTTGCGCCAGGCCCTCAACCACGGCCGTCTTACCTACGCCCGCTTCGCCAATGAGGACCGGATTGTTTTTGGTGCGCCGGCAGAGGATCTGGATTACCCGCTCAATCTCCTTTTCCCTGCCAATGACCGGGTCTAGCTTTCCTTCTTTAGCCAGCCGGGTAAGATCACGACCGAACCGATCCAGAACCGGAGTCTTTCCAGACCCCACTACTTTACCTTGTGAAGAGGGTAGCTCTCCCACCAGATTAATTACCTCCTGCCTTAGCTGCTCCAGATCTACCCCCAAACTGATAAGAATTTGGGTGGCCAGACTCTCCTTGTCTTTAGTCAATCCTAAGAGAAGATGTTCGGTCCCCAGATAGTCGTGTCCGAACTCCCTTGCCTCTTCTGCGGCTAACTGTAAGGCTCGATTGGCCCGGAAAGTAAAAGGAATCTGTCCCAAGAATGAATCTCCCTGATTTCTACCTACCATATTTTCCACTTTTTGGCGGACTGGGGCTAGATCCACTCCTGAGTTCCTTAAGGCATTAGCAGCTATTCCTTCATTCTCCCGGATGAGCCCCAGAAGGATGTGTTCGGTTCCGAGATAACCATGATTTAATCTATTGGCTTCTTCTTGAGCCAATAAAATGGCTCGTTTTGCCTGTTCAGTAAATCTATTAAACATTGTAAACCTCCTGTTAAGTCTTTACGTTTTTCTCTTTCGCTTGCCTCTTTGTGATCTGGTAGTCGCAAGGCTCAGAGCCTGCGCAAATAAGCGCAACCTAGAGGTTGCGGCTACCTCGCCCCATTTTCTCATGCTAATTTATTAACTCAGATCCTCAGGGGACATTTTCCCTAAAGGGAAATTTCCTTTCGTGATTTCTCCAAGGATTTCCCATTTGTCACTGGCTTTTAATTTATTGATTAAACAATCCTCGAAATGCTCAATTCCGCAATGCAAACATACCTTGTCAATGATTGCCTCATCAGATAGGGCAGCCTCAAGGAACCTTCTTAATCCCTGAGTAAGAAATCTTTGCTGATCTTCTTCTAGTCTCAAGAAGATCTGAGCTATCTCTCTTCGTCTTTTCTCTTCTATAGTTTTCAGCACCTTTCCTCCTTTAAGGGTGACTTTTAGTCGAGTGTTTCTTCGGTCAGCTTCATCGTCCCTTCGCCTGGTCAGCCCTCTATCAATAAGCCTGTTTATGAGTTTGCTGGCCGCAGGATAACTTATGGCCAGGCCATTAGCTAAATCTCCTACCAGACAATCCTCATGTTGTCTCAGGAATCTCAAAGCTCTCAGCTGAGATACAGTGAGACGATACTGCCTTAAATACCTCAGTGTCTCCAGAGTAGTCATATTAATTAACCGACTGAAAAGATCCATCAGTCTTTCTAACTCTATGAGATGAGGTTCCATCTTTTCCTCCCCAATTATTTAACCAGGTTAAATAATAGCACAAAAAAATAAATTGTCAAGGGGGTGGACATTTGACAAAGAATTTTTCTCTGCTATGATACTTTATGTTATGCTCCATCCTTTAAACTAGTCCGGTGAGGCTGGTAAGGAGGTAAAGTGAGTGGAGTGGGAAAAAAGTAAAGATTTAAGCAAAAAGCTAAAGGTTTTGTAAAGCCCTTCCTGTGTTAGCAGGAAGGGCTTTTTATAGAAAAGATGGCTAAGTTAATGGACAAGGATGAGATCAGGCGAGCTCTTTTGCGTCTTTCTCATCAAATTCTTGAGAAAAACAGGAAATTGGAAGACTTGGTAGTGGTAGGAATTCATCGCCGAGGAGTGACTCTGGCAGAGAGAGTAAGCAAAATGATAGAGGAAATAAAAGATAAAAAACTGCCCACCGGTACCCTTGATATTACCCTTTATCGAGATGATCTTACCCGGATCGCCTATCAACCCATTGTGAGAAATACCAATATTCTTTTTCCTATAGATGATAAAAAGGTAATTCTGGTTGACGATGTTCTCTATACAGGAAGAACTGTGAGAGCCGCCATTGATGCTCTTATTGATTTTGGGCGTCCAAAGAAGGTCGAGCTGGCGGTACTCATAGACCGAGGCCATCGCGAACTTCCCATTCGGGCAGACTATGTGGGTAAAAACATTCCTACCTCTGCCGAGGAGATGGTCGAGGTAAGGGTGGAAGAGCTAGATGGAACTGATGAGGTACTGATTTTGAAGAGGACCTAATGGGGGATTTCAAGAGAAAGGATCTTTTGGGGATGGAGGATCTATCCAAAGAGGAGATTCTCTTTATTCTCAAGACAGCCGAATCTTTCCGAGGAGTCTTAGAACGACCTATCAGAAAGGTTCCAACCCTCAGAGGCAAGACGGTGGTTAATCTTTTTTTTGAGCCCAGTACCAGAACCAGGATGTCCTTTGAATTAGCAGAAAAAAGACTCAATGCTGATATTTTAAATTTTTCCACCTCCAACAGTAGTGTAATCAAAGGAGAGACTTTACTGGACACTGCCAGAAATATTCTGGCTATGAAGGTGGACTGTCTGGTCCTTCGTCATCCCACCCCCGGAGCTCCTCATCTTTTAGCGAAAAAACTTCCCGTTTCGGTGATCAATGCCGGTGACGGAGCTCATGAGCACCCTACCCAGGCCCTTCTTGATCTATACACTATTCGAGAGCAAAAGGGAGGGGTGGAGGGATTAAGAATTGTCATAATTGGTGATGTAGCCCATTCACGGGTGGCCAGGTCAAACATCTGGGCTTTGCAAAAATTAGGGGCTGAGGTCAGGGTTTGCGCTCCTCCCACTCTCATACCTCCTTTAATCGAGCGCATGGGGGTTAAGGTCTTTTATGCGCAAGAAGACGCACTAAAGGAAGTAGATATTGTCATGATGCTTAGAATCCAGAAAGAGCGTCAAAACGCTGGGCTCCTTCCTTCTCTCGCCGAGTATATTGAGCTTTTTTCTCTCACTGAGGAAAGATTGAACCTGGCAAAACCCGATGCCTTGATAATGCATCCGGGACCGGTCAATCGGGGAGTAGAGCTACCAGCAAGGCTGGCCGATGGGAAAAGGAGCCTCATCTTAAATCAGGTAACCAATGGGGTAGCAGTAAGGATGGCGGTGCTCTACCTTCTGTTAGGAAAAAGCTAAGGAACCTTTTATGTCTCTTTTAATTAAGCAGGGAAGACTGATAGACCCGGCTACCAACTACGAGGGGGTAGTTGATATTCTGGTGGAGGGGGAGAAGATAAAAAAGATAGCCCCCAAAATTAGGCAGTCTCACGGTGAGCTCATAGATGCGGCCAATAAATTAGTGGTCCCGGGACTTATTGATATACACACCCATCTTCGCGAGCCTGGAAGAGAAGACGAGGAAACGATTCAGTCAGGAACCCGGGCGGCAGCCAAAGGGGGGTTCACCACTGTGTGTTGCATGCCTAACACTGATCCTCCCATTGATGATCCCTCATTAGTGGAATTCGTCTACCAAGAGGCCGAGCAACGGGGATTAGTTGAGGTCTTGCCCATAGCTACCGTTAGTAAAGGGAGAGCAGGAAGGGATCTATCTCCCATGGGCAGATTAAAAAAGGCAGGAGCGGTGGCCTTCTCCGATGATGGAGACTGGGTGGCTGATTCTCATCTTATGAGAAGAGCCCTGGAATATGTCAAGATGTTAAATCTAGCCCTTATCTCTCATTGTGAGGACAGTAAACTCTCCCAAGGGGGGGTCATGAATGAGGGATATGTTTCTACCGTTCTTGGCCTGAAAGGAGTGCCCAAAGAAGCTGAAGAAGTAGCCCTTTTCCGAGATTTGGCCCTCTGCAAAATGACAGAGTCGCTCCTTCATGTGGCTCATCTTTCCACAGCCGGCTCATTAGAGTTGATCAGGAAGGCCAAAGCGTCCGGAGTGAGAGTCACCGCCGAGGTTACGCCTCATCACTTCACTCTTACCGATAGACAGGTAAAAAGTTTTGATACCAATACCAAAGTAAATCCTCCCCTGAGAGGTGACCACGATCTCGAGACTCTAAAAGAAGGTTTAAAAGACGGCACTATCGATGTTATCACTACTGATCACGCTCCTCATTTGGTAGAAGAGAAAGAAAAAGAATATAGCGCTGCTCCTTTCGGGATCGTGGGTCTTGAAACTGCTCTGGGACTGGTAATTAAGGAATTGGTCCAGACGGGGACTCTCACTTTAATGGAGGCCATAGCCAAACTGACCATAAATCCAGCCCGGATCCTTGGCATTAATAGAGGGGCAATAAAGGAGGGAGCGAGGGCAGACTTAACCATATTTGATTTAGAGAAAAAATGGTTAGTTACCGAGGATGAGTTTTTTTCAAAATGCACAAATTCCCCCTTTTTGGGCTGGGAGCTTCCCGGAAAGGTTGAATGGACCGTGGTGAGAGGAAAGGTGGTTTACAAAGATGATTAAAGTGAATGGCAGGGAAAAATCTGGGAGCGGTACCATCCTTCGCTATGCAGTGAGCCTGTCAACTTTGTTGGGGGAAGATCTATTTATCCATAGCATTCGAGCTCGAAGAAAAAAACCGGGTCTTCGACCACAGCACCTAAAAGGGGTGCTGGCCTTAAGTGAGATGTGTGGGGGCACGGTCGATAATGCCCAGGTTGGTTCCCGCGAGATTCTTTATAAGCCGGGAAAACAAATAAAGGGAGGTTATTATGAGTGGGATATTGGCACCGCCGGCTCAACCACCATGCTAGCGGCTACTGTTCTTCCAGCGGCCTGTTTTGCCACCACACCCATGAGGTTTAAAATTAAGGGGGGACTATTTCAAGATTATGCTCCCAGCGCTTATCATATGCATCACGTTTTATTCCCCCTTCTAAGGGAAATGGGAATAAAGGCTCACCTCAAGATAATCAGGCCCGGATATGTTCCTCGGGGCGGAGGAGTTATTGAGGTCAGAGTTGAACCGGTAACCCACAGAATCAGGCCCCTAAAATTTCTCTACCCGGGGAATGTCCGCGAGATTCAAGGAATTGCTATATCTTCCCACCTTGAACAGAGAAGAGTCAGCGAGAGAATGGCTAAAAAATGTAAAGCCTTATTAAAAGTAGATGGATACGAGGCCCAAATAAAGGAAATTTATGATGTCACCGCCATTCAAGAGGGAGCTGCTCTGGCATTATTTTCTCGCAGCGACACCGGATGTATAATGGGATCCGATAGAGCGGGAAAACCAGGAAGAAGCTCGGAAGAAATTGGCAGGTTCGTGGCAAAAAACTGGCTCCAGGACATTCAAACCGGAGCCACGGTTGACAGATACCTGGCTGATCAGCTCATAATATACGCTGCGCTAGCCGAAGGAACTACAGAATACCTCATACCCAGAATGACCGAACACCTGGAGACTAACCTTTGGCTGGTTAACCGCATCCTGGGAGCAAAAACAATCCTTAAAGATAATCAGCTCAAAATAGAAGGTATAGGATTTAAACTTAGGGCCGCAAGCTCTGAAAAGCTGGAGAGTTAAAAACATGAGTAAGGTGAATGTTAAAGTAAGAGGAATATACTCGACAGCTTTAACCAAAATTTTTACTGACTCTGGATTCTTTATAGTCCAGCCCTCCGCCGATATCTGCCGACGGTTCAATTTGCAAAATCCCCGATATTACCCGGTGGGGGTAACTATAAAAGATAAAGAAGATAAGCAAGGTGTTACTCTCCAGGGTGATGCTGAGCCATCAGAATTGATAATCAAAGCGATGAAAAACTATCTACCTGATATGATAGTTAAACAAACCAGCCTGGAACCAGAAAATGAAACTCAGGTGAGTTCGACTCTCGCCTCGTGGGAGGTAGAATTTCCATACCTGTCAAAATCATGTTTGGATCAATTAAGGGCTTCAATAATACCTACGGTGAGAAATCACCATCGATTTAGAATCTTTGCCTCTCAATATCTGGATTTGATGGAACGCGAACTCACCAAATCTCCTTACCGCCAGCACGAGATAGAAAAGATGCTTCACGAGAAACTCTTATTTGACTATTTCCAAAAGGGGAGCTTTCTTGAAATAGAGCATGTCCGACCCGATTTTGAGCTAATAAATCTTTGCCGAGGCGAAATAACCGAATTTGATCCGGAAAAGACGGGAGTAAAAATCAAAAGAAAATTTAAAGAGGGTAGGTATGATGGACTGGATATCCCCATTGAACCCGGAGATTACGCTATAACCGAGGCAAAAGAGGGTGATTGGATACTTAGGCATGCTTACTACTCGAGCCATGGTAGCTTAAAGGGAATTTTTTATAATATAAATACCCCCATAGAATTCTATCCAGGCCGGATACGCTATATTGACCTTCACTTGGATGTTGTAAAATGGCCTGATCAGACCATAAAAATTGTAGATAAGGAGAAACTTGACTTCTCAGTTCAGTCTGGCTGGGTAGACCAGAGACTGGCCGATAAGGCCATTCAAATAGCTGAAAACCTGGCCTCTACCACTAAGGAGGTAAAAATTGGCTAAAGAATACCAGATAGCGGTGATACCGGGAGATGGAATTGGACCGGAGGTAGTGAGAGAGGGACTGAAGGTGGTAAAGGCAGCCTCAGAGAAAATAGGTTTTAGATATCGCACCATTCATTATGATTTTGGGGGAGAGAGGTATCTTAAAACCGGAGAGACTCTACCCGATTCTGCTCTGGAAGAACTTAAAGCCATGGATGCTATCTATTTGGGGGCAGTAGGACATCCTCAAGTAAAAACGGGTATTCTGGAGCAAGGGATCCTTTTAAGACTTCGCTTTGGTCTTGATCAATACATAAATCTTCGCCCGGTGAAGTTATATCCGGGGGTCTGGACTCCCCTCAAGGACAAGGGTCCTGAGGATATTGATTTTGTAGTAGTCAGAGAAAACACCGAGGGTCTCTACGTGGGAGCGGGAGGATTTTTGAGAAAAGGGACCCGGGATGAAGTTGCAGTTCAAGAGATGATAAATACCAGAAAGGGTGTAGAAAGATGCGTAAGATATGCCTTTGAATATGCTCAAAAGAGGAACAAAAAAAGACGAGTTACCCTTTGTGATAAGGCTAATGTCCTCACCTTTGCTCATGATCTTTGGCGGAGAACCTTTAGGGAAGTGGGGGAGGAATATCCCGATATCGAAAAGGACTGCGCTCTGGTCGATGCTACCTGTATGTGGATGGTGAAGAACCCGGAGTGGTTTGACGTCATCGTTACCTGTAATATGTTCGGCGATATCATCACCGACCTGGGAGCTATAATCCAGGGAGGGATGGGTATCGCTGCTGGGGCTAACATTAACCCTGAAGGAGTAAGTATGTTTGAGCCTATCCATGGCTCAGCCCCTAGGTATACAGGAAAGAACGTGATCAACCCCCTGGCGGCCATTTCTGCTGCCGGAATGATGCTGGAGCATCTGGGTGAAGAAAAAGGAGCAAAATTAGTTGATGAGGCAATTAGCAAACTGCTTTCATCGGGTCAGATAAAAGACCTTTCGACTAAAAGCGGTTTACAAACTTACGAGATTGGCGATATGGTGGTTGGACATATGGGTGGGTCTTAGTAGTAATTTTTCACGATCTTGGCAATGTCATCTTTTTCTATCTGGACAATCCTCATCTCCCTTTCCGCTGAAGTCACGGAATCTGAGGCGTGGGCACCATTTTTTATTACATCATGGCCAAAGTCTTTACGTACCGTGCCAGGAGCAGCATCCTCGGGGTTGGTTTCTCCTAAAACCTTCCTAATTTTTTGAATAGCATTATCTCCTTCGTAAACCAAAGCTAAGCATTTCTCGGAGCCCTCTTTTTTTCTTTCGGCCTTAGTTGTGGCCTCAGGATCCCGCCCGGTGATAAACTTTATGATTTTGTTAAATTCATGCTCGGCCTTGGGTATTTTAAGCTCCTCGGCTATTTTCTCCTCTATTCCTGGGGGAAGATTGAAATCAAGAGATTTCTCCAGAGAACTTCGAATTTCCTTAACTAGCCTACTCTTCATTTTCTCAGCCAGCCTCGCTTTTATAGGCTCATAAAACTCTTCTGCCTGTTCGATCCCTATTTGAACTACTCTGGCGCCAATAATAAAAAGACCGGTCTGAGAGAATCTATCTATTATGTTACCTACTTTAGAACTGAGCTCCTGAAAGCTATCCGGTTTTATGAGAACCAGGGTTCTCTCCAGTTTTATTCCTTCAGGATAAGGGATTATCCCCTTTAGAAGTCCTCCATCTTGCTCAGAATAGTTAGCCCAAACACGGAGTTCTCTCTTTATCCCCTCTTTATCAGTGCCAATGAGCACCGCAGGCTCAAAGTACTTTATCTTTCCATCTTCTTCAACGTAATCTCCATAGGTTCCCCGGATGGTCTCTCCCACCGAAACTCTGGTAATGTGCCCCACCACCCTCTTTAACTCTTGAATGACACCTTCTCCTTCAAAGAGAAGAAGCATTACCCGGGGGGGGAAGCCGTTCTTCTGGAGAAGATAGTTGAGGAAAAGATAATTTCTGATTTC
>JBHIEA010000019.1:0-16262 GCA_046760365.1 bacterium | reverse complement strand
CTTTGGTCTATATTCTCTGGACAGAAGATGAGGAGTTTCCGGCCAATGCGTCGATCCTCTTTGACAGCTCAGCCGAAAGTCACCTCCATATTGAGGATCTTGCTTATCTGGGTGAAACAGTGACCGGGGAGTTGATAAGATCAGCCCCGCGAATATAGCGAGCCATTTCATCCCCCGCTTACCTTTTCCCATGCCTCTTGGTAGACTTTAAGATCCCGGTCAGAAAAGAGAACAAAGCGTACTTCTTCGAAGTCGTGTTCCTTAATAAAGTCTCGAACTGTAGAGAGAGCAATACGAGCAGCATCCTGTACGGGAAAACGATAAGCACCGGTACTGATAGAGGGAAATGAAATAGATTTAATACCCTTGTCCTTAGCTAGAGTGAGACTATTGCGGTAAGCATTGGCTAAAAGCAGATTCTCATTCTGGTTTCCTCCCGACCACACCGGACCAACCGTATGAATGACATAATGGGCTTTGAGTTTCCCTCCCGTGGTGATGACTGCCTCACCCGTAGGACACCCTCCCTGCCTGGCCCGAATTTTCTTACATTGCTCAAGGATCTCGGGACCACCGGCTCGATGAATTGCACCATCTACTCCACCACCTCCTAAAAGACTGGTATTGGCAGCATTAACAATTGCTTCGGTGTCCTGCTGAGTTATATCGCCCCCAATCAAGCTAAGCTTAGTATTGTTCACTTTGGTTTGCATGGTCCACCTCCACCGCGAAAAATTTTTATGAGGAGGCCGTTCCTCCCCGGTATCGATCTCCACCTTACCAGTATTTCCTCAAGGTAGGGCTGGTCGGAAATATACCTGGAGCTCGACTAAAGCCGATCCCTCAGATACCCTCTGAGCTCCCTTTCAAACTGCGGGTTTTTAAGAGCAAAATTAACGGTAGCTTTCAAAAACTCCCTTTTTTCGCCACAGTTCCAATAGGTACCTTTCAACTTACAAGCATAGATGGTCTCATTTTTAGAAAGATTCCTCACTCCATCGGCTACCCAGATTTCACCCCCTTTTCCTGGCTTGGTTTCCTTCAGAGCCTCAAAAATTTTTGGGGTAAATATATATCGTCCTACACTGGCAAGATTAGACGGAGCCTCATCAGGATGAGGTTTTTCAACAGTGTCTAAGACCTTGTATACTCCGCGTTCGATCTCGGCCGGCTTTATTACCCCGAATTGGGAAATTATTTCCCGGGGCATCTCCATCACTCCCATTACCGAACCTTGATACTTTTCAAAGACCTTGATCATTTGACTTATGGCTGGTATTTCCGCCTCTATTATGTCGTCTCCGTAGGAAAAAGCAAAAGGCTCATCACCTACCACAACTTTAGCACAGAGAAGAGCATGACCATTTCCCAGAGGCATCTTTTGTCTGACATAAACAAATTTAGCCAGATTAGATATTCTCTTTACTTCCTCTAGCAGGTCTAGCTTATGTGCTTCCTTCAACCGGTACTCGAGTTCAAAACTTCTGTCAAAATGATCTTCTATGGATCGTTTGTTTTGACCAGTAACCAAAACGATTTCCTCAATCCCGGCTTCCACCATCTCCTCAACCACATATTGAATAATGGGTTTATCAACCACGGCAAGCATTTCTTTGGGCTGAGCTTTAGTCGCCGGAAGAAATCTGGTACCAAATCCAGCTACGGCAATAACTGCTCTTCTTATTTTTGGAGTCATTGGCTATATCTCATACCCACTTAACCGGAAGGCTTATCTTTGTTTTCCAATCTCTGGGATATTTTCTTTTCAAACCCTCTTTGGGTTGGTCGATAATACTTCCTATTTTCCAAGCTTTGGGGCAAGTATTGCTGCTCCACCCTGGCCTCAGGAAAGTCGTGAGGATAACGGTAATTCCTTCCATAACCTATTTTTTTCATCAAAGGAGTGACGGGATTACGAAGATGCAAGGGCACCGGCAAATTCAAAGTTCTGGCCACATCTTCTTTGGCTTCTAAGAGTCCTTTATAGGAAGCATTGGATTTGGGAGCGGAAGCCAGGTAGGTGGCAGCCTGAGCTAGATTAATCTGGGCCTCAGGCATACCCACAAATTCTACTGCCTGAGCTGCTGCCGCAGCCACCGACAAAGCCTGAGGATCGGCATTACCCACATCTTCAGAGGCAAAAATAACCATCCTTCGAGCAATGAAGCGGGGATCCTCTCCGGCTTCAATCATACGGGCTAGCCAGTAAAGTGCAGCATCTGGATTTGACCCTCGCATAGACTTAATAAAGGCAGAAATAACATTATAATGCTCCTCGCCTGCTTTATCATATAAAAGAGCCTTGCTTTGTAGTGCTTCCTCAGCTTCCCGTAGGTGGATGTGGCGAAAACCACTCTTATCCGGTTTACTGGTCTCAGCAGCTATCTCCACCGCATTCAAAGCTACTCTAGCATCGCCGTTAGAGCTGTCAATAATTAGATCTAGAGCCTTCCGGTCAATCTTTATCTTATACTCACCGAGACCCTTCTTTTTGTCTTTTAGAGCCCGGTCCAGGATTTTCTTAATCTCCTCCGGTTCAAGCCTCTCCAGAGTGAAGATCCTGGTTCTAGAAAGGAGCGGCCCAATAATCTCAAAACTCGGATTTTCCGTAGTAGCGCCAATTAGAATAATGGTTCCATTTTCTACGTGGGGGAGAAATGCATCTTGCTGAGCTTTATTGAACCGATGAATCTCATCGATAAAGAGGATGGTCTTCTGACTATAGACCTTCAGCCTGGCCCGAGCTTCTTTTACCACTTTTCTAACATCGGCTACTCCTGAAGTAACCGCAGAAAATTGAACAAAACAAGATCTGGTGAGCCTAGCGATAATCCTGGCTAGAGTCGTCTTTCCAGATCCCGGGGGACCCCAAAAGATAAGAGAAGCAAGCTTGTCTTCCTTTATCATCTTTTGCAGAATTCTTCCCTGGCCAACAATATGTTCTTGGCCCACGAACTCATCCAAGCTTTGGGGTCGGATGCGATCAGCAAGAGGAGCCTCTCTTTTTTTATCTTGTCCTTGCCCCGAATCAAATAGATCCATCCTCATAGATTTTGCCTTTTTCAAGCTACCATCTTTTTCCCACTTTAGTCACGCTAACTCAGGTACCCTTACTTTAAGTCTTTCGATTTTTTGCAAAGCCTAAATTCTATCTGCATTTTACCATATAAAAGGCGTCGGTCAAATATTATGAAGCCTACCTTGTGCCCCATTCGATCACTTATTAGTCTATCCTTAGGTATTTAACCTTAATTTTGGACCTCTCAACCCACTGGCGGAAGATCATCCGGCAATAGCAGGCATAGGTGACATAGGTATCCTGCATACAGTAGTCTGCAATATCTTTTAATTTATGCGCCTTCCACATCTCGTAAACTTGACTACCTTCACCCATCTTTTCTTCCACTCCTAATACTTTAGCCAAAAGACTTAGTTTGATGGCATTCCTTAAGTCCCAGTTACTCCAGACAGCCATGGTATCATAAACATAATCAGTCCGATAACGATTTAGCTTAAACTCCATGGTAGGCTGAACCTGATGAATAACCGATCTCTTCCAGATAAAAGGAAGATCAAACGATAGACCGTTGTGGGTTATAAGGTAGGGATTCTTGAATTCTTTAATTTTCTGCCAGAAGGATCGGAGAAGCTTTTTTTCATTCTCGCCATAGATGGCAAAAGCTACCTCAAAGTCTAAATCACGGGAAAAAGCCATTAGGCCCACACATATCAGGCGTCCCCAGGTCGAGTCCAATGCGGTAGCCAAATACTGTTGTTCCTTTAGGCGAGGCAGCTCCTCCCGCTGCCAGGCTCTAATTTTTGTTTCTTCTTTTAAGTAGGCTGGAGGCTTTATAGATGGGAGAAGGCTTCGCTGAGAATCAGGGCAGGGAACGGTCTCAATATCAAGAACTACTTTCATTGGTATCTAGCTCCTTTTTCTTTAGTATCCAACGTCTTTGAAACTATAAAATGAAACCAGACAATATTTTAGCACTTTTGTAGAAAAATAAAAGCCGTACCCAGTCTCTGCTACGCTGCTCCCCCTGAAAACCCTGCAAAGCGGACTCGTTTTGGTGGCTGATATAAGGCTCCTGGCTATGCCACCTTCGGTCGGGGAAAGTCCCTCGATACACGTATAAATCTTCTCAATACCAATACTTTCCTAATATTATCTAGGTTAAAACTTAGGATCTTGAAGTAACGTAAATTTATGCTATGCTCTCCTCATACTTATTCCTCTAGTGAAGTGCGGTACAGACCAATGATTCTCTATCGGAAGTGATATGGTAAGCAAAAAGAGTATAATAGCCTTGTCGGTTACTGCCTTTATCTGGGCCAGTACCTTTAGCATAATCAAAATTGGACTGGAGCGCATTACCCCCTTAAATCTATCATTCGCTAGATCTATTCTGGCTACTTTTTTTCTGCTAGGGTGGATTTTGCTCAGGAGAAACCGGCAGGAAATAGCTAGAGCGTTGAAGTTTCACTTCGGGTATATCATTGGCTTGGGAGTAGTTGGCGTTGCTTTATTCAATATCTTTCAAAATATAGGCATTGGTCTTACCTCATCGGGGATAGCTTCCTTATTAGTCGCTTCCAATCCGATATTCATCTTAATCTTAAGCGCTGCTTTTCTCGGCGAAAAAGTCACCACAGCCAAAGCCGCCGGTATAGTGCTGGGCTTTGTCGGAATCATTACGGTCACCTTCCTGGGTAAGAATTTGGCCATATTATTAAAATCAGAGTCTTTCTGGGGTAATATTCTGGCTTTGCTTTCCGCCGTATGCTGGGCAGTTTATTCAGTTATGAATAAAAGCGCTCTAAAAAGATACACTCCCCTCACTTTAACTACCCTAGCCTATGTTTTCGGATCCCTCATTCTTTTTTTCTTCTGCTTTACTTTTGAGGATGCATCCCTCATTTTCCGCTGGTCACTTTCCTCCTGGTCAATACTTCTCTATCTCGGCATCCTTGCTTCAGGAGTTACTTTCTATCTCTGGAATTATGCTTTAAGTACTATGGAGGCATCCAGGGTTTCCGTCTTCATTTTCCTGGTTCCCGTATTGGCTATATTCCTGGGGAAGCTAATTCTCAGCGAAACTATTACCGGTTTTACTTTCCTGGGGACTGCTCTGGTCTTGTCGGGAATCTATTTGATGGAGAGATAGACCTTTAAAAATAAAATTTCTCAAAACTATCCTTTTTCACCCCTCTTGACGTCAAAAAAACTAGGAGTATATTATAATAAAGCTAAATGAGCTTAAGGGGGAGGTCTTTTAAAGAGCGAAGGAAGGTAATATTCCTGGAGGTTCAAAAAGGAGGTTTGGGCGAAGTTAGAGGGTAGCAAAGATGAGACTATAGAATCATAAAACTCAACAACGGAGGTGAATTATGATCCTAAAGTCGGGGGAGGAAAAAAGACGAGAAGAAGAGGGCACTGTCCAGGAATTTAAATGGGCAGGAAGTCCTGAAGAGTCGCTCCAGGGGAAGGGAAAACTTTACCTTACTACGCATCGATTGATTATGGAAAGAGAGTCCGAAGGAAAAACGACCAGAATTTTTGAGTTTCCGTTGAAGGGTGTTCAGCAGGTGAAGACCAAAGGATTATTTAGCAAAATTCTCTCACTTGAGGTTAATCTTTCGGAAGTGGAGAGCGACGTTAAGAAGATAAGTGCTTCAGAGAAAAAAGGATTTGGCACCCTGCAAATCAAGGTAACTGAGCCCAAGGCCTGGGCAAGCGAGATAGGTTTCCGAAGCAGAAAAGAATAACAAATTCGGTCAGGGACCGGGTCTTAGTCTTCTAGTTGCTTTCAGAAATTCAGTCTGACAAGTCTTTCTTCTGGATGAATTAGAAAACTTCCTAAGTTAATGCCGAACTTTTTAACTCCGTACATCAGAGATTTCTTTTAAAAAATTCTGGTTCAGTTACCAGATATTTCTTAAAGACCTTTTTAAACTTCCTCAAGAAATCGCTGCTGGGATTGTGAATTTCAAAGACATCCTTCTTTTCAGCCTTAAAATGCTTGGTTTTATACTTCCAATAGGCTTTCTCCACTCCTTTAAGACCATAAAATTCAATTTCTACTTTAAAATTATGTCCTGATCTCGATTCCGAATATATTAAGCCTGATTTCTTAGATCCATAGATTTCTCTTCGGAAACCCCAGTCCCCTTCACTATTCTCTTCAAGAATTTTTGTCTTAAATTCGTCTGGTTTGTCTTTACTAAATTCTCTGAGCAAAGCATATCGGAGATCAACCCTGGTGAAATTGTCCCTGAACTCAGGCATACTTTTTAATCTGTATGTCATCTCGACTAATCAAGAATTTAACTCTGTAATCCGCCTCCACTTAGAACCGTAAGGGTTATCGGCGGTATAAGCTAGGTCAGGCAACTCCTTTTGAAAATAAAGCTCTTGAAACAACTGGCAGCAAAATACCTATTCCTCCTTCTTATTTCTTAATCAGTTATTTAAAGGCATCGGAATTTCAATAATTTCTCTGAATGGTTATTCAAATAAAGCTCGGGGGACCAGATATCAGAAAAAAGAGGGGAGGCCTGCTCGACTTGCTCGAGCGGACGGGCAGAGTGCCGAAAGGCAGCGAGAGTCGGCTTTGCCGATCGAGCCGTCGAGGGGGGCATTCCGAAGGAATCGGCGAAGCCCTATTTTCCCCCCTCGAGTATCTTGTGCGTCCTCAATGAAAGAGACATCTCTCGATCTTTTTATTCTACCTCCGTCAAAATGATTTCATTCCCCTTTCCCAGATTATCAATTAGATTGATAAGGTTATTGAAAGGCTTTTCTATTTCCTTGATCTTGTCAGATTTTTCCATTAGGTAATTAACGTAAACGTACTTGTACCTATGATATTTCTTCATCTCTTTAACCACCAACCGTCCCGCTTTTCCATCTAGGTCCAAATACACTGTTTCAGGCTTCGTCAAAGTGCTTGGAAATACGAGACTTGCATGATCTTGTGCCTTCTTGTGATTGGCAGGGTCGGATTTTTGGCCACTCCTCCACCACCACACCAACTGGGAAAAATACCAGTTCACTTGACCTGCTAGCTGTGTTTGAGTAGCGTAATCCCACCTGGTGGTCATGTGCTCATGCTTGTTGATTACAGGACTTTTCTCTGTCCGAGCCTTTATGGCCAAGGCGCCCTTGGGAACTTGAAGTTTCAAGCAGTATTTTCGGCCCTTGAGTGCCTTCACCTTGGGTTCTTTGAGGTCGGTGGTTATATCGAACTTTTTCTCATCCTTTTTGTATAGCCAGAATCCCCGCTTACCTTCAAAAAAGTCCTTGATTTTCATTAGTTTCAGACCGTCTACCATTTCCTCAAGGGCCTTAACAGTTGAATCCCGGATAGTACCCGCTTGCGCTCGGTCTGGATTCTTCAGGAATTTATCCAAGGGCTGTGTTACCTTTTTGAACTCACTATGCGCAGTAAGGAAGTGAGCTTTGGCGTCTTTGATGCATTGTGCCTTGAGATCCAGCTTTTCGCCAAAGACCCAATCGAGGATGGTATCAACTACTATCTCCTCTAAAACGTTCCCTACCAGTACTTTGGCCACCCCCACTGGTCCGAGTGTGCCACTGACTAGGCCCAGGTAGACTGTTCGGCCATCCTTGGCTTCGTTAAGGAACTTAGCAATCTCCTTAATTTTCTTTTTCCTTTCAGCCTTTTGTTTGGTCGTTTGATACTTTTCATCGCTTTCTTGAACACAAAGAGCATTCCACTCGGAATATTTTTTGAGAATCTCGGCCATGGCGACGTTAGAACTCACCCTGAAACTGAGGAAATACCAGAGCTGGGCCGTCAGCAAAATTTTCTTCTTCTCTTTTTCTTTCAGCGAAGAAAGCTCAATCTTCTGATCCTCTGATTTATTTCCTTCTTGCCCATGAGAATAGACGAGGATTTTGATGATACTTTCTTTGGGCTTTTCGGTATCTTCCTCGACGAAGGTTATCTGATAAGACTTGCCTTTCACTTTTATGCTTACATGATCAGAATCCTTGGGATGGAGAATAATGTTCAAGATCAAGGACTTGCCCCCGAATACCAAGGTGTCCTTCGCAAAAGGGTAAGGGGTTAAGTCATGGGAGAGAGTTCTGGTATGGTAGCCTGCCTTGGTTACCTTAATCTTAGCGGAGAGAGGAGAAACTTTTCTCAATTTATAGGTTCCATTTTGTTTTGTCCTCGCCCCAACTCCCGCAACGTTCACCATGGCACTTCCAATTGGGTTGCCATCGAGATCCTTTACCCAACCCCTGATCATGGGCTGGTAGGCAGGGTACTTCTTCTTTTTGGAAGCAAGTTTCAGTTCATATTTTTTGGAGTCTATATAGCTGATAGCCGCCTTCCCCCACCGGTCTAGGGTAAAAGACATTAATTCAAAATCAGCTTCCGAGACTACCGTCTCAATCTCCCAGACAGTACCGTTGAAATGAGCATACTTGAGCTCTCTATCGACATAATAGCTAATGACTGGTCTATCCTCAGGATCGAAGTCAAGGGAAACCAATCTCCCCTCACGGATGACTAACTGGATATCCCAGTCAATCCCATTGAAATGGGCATATTTGATGCAGGGGCCTTCGTTATAGCTAATGCCCGGATTGTGATGAGTGTCAAACGCGAGTGATGATAAATGAAGAGCAGTTTTTCTTGTATGGGCCACCACACTGATATCCCGTTCGGTTCCATCGAAATAGGCATACTTGAGCTCACCAGCACTTCGATCGAGATAAACAATGCCGGGATTGCCCTGAAGGTCAAAAGTTAGGGAACCGCACTCAAGATATGTTCCCTTACTTACGACTGACGGGATCTGAGAGGCGGGAGCTTTGAAATGGATAAACTTGAGTCCTGCCTGGTCCAGATAGCAAAGGGCGGGTCTACCCTGAGGGTCGAGGGCAAATGAAATTCCACCATATCTATCATGCATGAACCCCAAGGGCTCGATTTCCCATTCGGTACCGTTAAAA
The DNA here is from genome assembly GCA_046760365.1 of bacterium. Classification (GTDB taxonomy): domain Bacteria; phylum Aerophobota; class Aerophobia; order Aerophobales; family AE-B3A; genus AE-B3B. The sequence goes on along the minus strand of JBHIEA010000019.1, from coordinate 7,273 downwards.
TGGGCGTATTTCAAGGTTTCCATAGTCGAATACAGGATAGCTGGGTTACCCTGGGTATCAAAGGCCAAAGTAACATAGTGGGGGAATGAATACTTCTCAATCTTTTTATCCACTGCCTTGTTAATCCATTTAGTGCCATCGAAATGAAGATACATGAGGCCGTCATCGAAGTGATAATAACTGATGGCTGGTTTTCCCTGAGGATCAAAGGCAAGGCACACGTTATTAACCTCCAGTGGATTCCAGGGAGTAACGACCACACCCTCGTCCACTGGCACGATATGCCAATCAGAAGATTCCTTCTCAACCAATACCGCCTCAGTGGCCTTAGCGACCTCAGTCGGCATGGCTGCCACTTTTACCTCATCAGGGTCAAAAAGCTCATCGGAGAGATCTTGGTTTATTTCAATACTTTTAACATTTATGGCGCCTATAAGCGTATCGCCCTTATACATCTCGGTACGGTAAGAATATGGTATCTGTAGATCGCCTATCTTCTTAAAATCAGAGCACACGCTAAGTATCGATTCTCCTCTCCCTCCTTTACCTATAGCACTAGCCTTAATAGGATCCAGACTCCCTTTGTCAAACCAGATTTTAATTGGTGGAGATTCCCCTTCTCCCTTGACCTCAACCACATAACAGTCCTGATCGGCGACCTTTTCGGTCCCTACAATCTCTGCCTTTTCTAAGTTCCAGAATTTCTTTAGAAACGACTCTCTCTTACCGGGAACTTTCGTCCTTCCGGAAGATGAAATGCTCCAGGTCTCTTTGCCATCATGGATCATGATGGAGACCATGGGCCCATCTGCCGAGGGCACGGTGAACTCCCGCCTGAACTTTTCACCTTTTTCCAACAGCTTCATCACTGAAGTCACTTCTCCATCAGGCGAAATCGTCTCCTGCAAAATAGTCATATCGTTGATCTCTTCGGTCAACTTTTCATACTTTTGCCTGATTTCTTCGAGGACTTCTGAAGTCTCTGCAGTCAGTCCTGCGCTTCCCCCCAAGACCAGACTTACTATTGCCGTCCAAAACACTATTGAACCCTTATTTTTTATTTCTTTGACCAATTTTTTGCTTCCTTATTTAAAATCACCAAAGATTTCAGTTTGACTGTCGGATCGCGTTTGCAAATCCTTGTTTTGCTAACAAAAACAGCGTCATTTTCAAATGCTGTTCGTGGATATGCTTTCTATCCCTCTACCAGTCTCAATTCCTTTTCAAGTTATGTCGGTGGAATCTTCGATTCCGAATCTAGCCTCAGATAGTCAAGTTAGTCCTACCTACCACAGTCTTACTAGCTTTATCAAGTGCAGAGAGACTACCACGTCCGAAGTATCCAGCAGGAATGACCGAAGGTAAGCGAATCTGGCCCTGAAATCTTCCCTGGAAGTCGGTGGTAAGCTCTCCCTCACAGTTCCAGCGGCCTCTATTTTCCCACTTGAAAATGTAGGTGGTATTAGGAGCAAACTTTTCTCCGGTTACCCGGATGACTTGCCCTAAGGTGGAGGAGGGAGGAGCAGTAAGGACGGCCTTCTCTAAAGTAAACCTTCGATAGGAGATCTTGGTCTTGGTAGCCTTATCGTAACAGACCAGCGATCCTCTTCCCTGATATCCAGAGCTTACTGCTGAGGGTAAGGTGATCTGGCCCTGGAACTCTCCTCTTGAGTTGGTACTAACCTCTTCTTTAAGGTTCCAGCGGCCTCTATTTTCCCACTTGAAAATGTAGGTGGTATTAGGAGCAAACTTTTCTCCGGTTACCCGGATGACTTGCCCTAAGGTGGAGGAGGGAGGAGCAGTAAGGACGGCCTTCTCTAAAGTAAACCTTCGATAGGAGATCTTGGTCTTGGTAGCCTTATCGTAACAGACCAGCGATCCTCTTCCCTGATATCCAGAGCTTACTGCTGAGGGTAAGGTGATCTGGCCCTGGAACTCTCCTCTTGAGTTGGTACTAACCTCTTCTTTAAGGTTCCAGCGGCCTCTATTTTCCCACTTGAAAATGTAGGTGGTATTAGGAGCAAATTTTTCTCCCGCTACCCGGATGACTTGCCCTAAGGTGGAGGAGTATCGTACTGAAGATGGAGCACCGGCTACGAATTTCACGGTGATTACAGGACGAGGTACTATTGTTTTAGGAACAACTGAGATAGTGGCATAAGCTATTCCTGCACCCTCAGAAGCCAGATGGGGCTCACCCGGAGTGGGATAAGCAGAATCTCCGGCATCGGCTGCCAGTTTAAAGACACCTTCCTCAGTGGCAGTGACTACCCAGGTAGAGATAAAGCTCTTTCCCTCACATTCGGCCAGGTGAGCTCTGTCCAGCTCAGGAACTCCGGTCTTTTCTCCCCACCACCAGATAGCCTGAAGTCCCACATCATCCTCACCTCTCACCGTCACCTTGAAGGTCTCCCCCACCCTAACTTTCTCAGGAGAGACTGAAATGAAGACGGTGGGAGGTTTATCTTTGACCGAGGGAACTTCCTCTTCCCCTTTTAGCACCAAATCTCCCCAGGTATCAGGATAGTAAGACCCCTGAGGCCAGACGGTGACTCCACTAGCAGTATCACGGTGGTAGATTCTCAGACCTAGAACGCTTCCTGGCTGGGGATTGTTTAGATTAGATAAAGAGACCCTACCCTCAAGCTCCCATCCCCCAGATCGTTCCTCCACTGCCGCCTCGATATCATCACCGAATTTTTGGCCGCTTCTCCAGACGACGTAGTGCCGGTCATCGGGTTGGTTAAGACCTTTGCCCTTATTATGAAGGGTATCAAAGTAGATCTGAATCTCATCTCTATTTTTCTCGGTGGTATCATCGATATCGAAGGCAAGATAGAGATATTCTCGGTCATGCTTGAGGAGTACCATCATTTCACCATCTGCCACCGGTAGAATTGTCCTGGCGGCATCCTCCCATTCGCCGCCAATATGTCCTTCCAGTTTCTCAATCGGTACCGCCTTTCCTCTGAGCGACTCAAACGATCCGATCTTGCCAGAAGCATAGCAGATTTTCGGAGCCAAAAATACCAAAACCAGCATTGAAAAAACAACCCTAATAATCCTCAAACCCTCTTTTTCTAGCTTCATCCTCCTACCTCCGGGTGTCAAAAATCTCATTTCTATTGTGCCAAAAAAGGTATTTAAGCAAGTTTCTGTCGGCGAAGCCTGTATAGTTATATTGTAACCCTCAAGATGCTCAGACACAGACCGGCACCTCTAGGAGTCCCATAACGACGTTCCGCAACCTCATCTCTTAACTGAGAGGTAAACCGTGGTCTTGTCCGGATAGCCACCAGGCACGTGATCTAACCAGATTTGCTTGTAGGCCAGCTCTTTTCCAGCTGAGTCGTAGATCCAGACATAGACACTCCCATGGGTCACCTTCAGTGGATGAGTGATAATCGTTTTTTGAACCTCTGCTGTAGCACCCCGCTTCAAAGCCTGATTAAGTGCTTTGCGTCGCCAACCAGATTCCTTATACTTTCGCACGTCTCCCCCCTTAGTCTTATAGAAGAATTCGTGATGAGGATCATCCACACTTAGATCCATCCTTAGAGTCAAATTTTTACAGACCATGTCAAGGGAAGGGTTGCTAACCTCAACCTTAATGGTTGTTTTCTCTTTGTCTGGATATCCAACTATTCCTTTAAATATTCCACCTTCTATTGAGATTGAGGCTGTCACTTCTACCTTTTCCGGGGGTAGATACTTTTTGCAGACATCGTAAAAGCTTTTAGGAGTCCAACTGGGAATTTCTTCCATCACCTTTTTCAGAGTGGTTGGACCAAGAGAATTCTCAACGTCCAGCACCATGCCAATAAAGGCATAGAAACCAGGAAGACGTTGGTTATCGGTGACATGGCATTGGTTATCCTGCCAGTACTGGATTACCCGAGAATCCGTAGGAGTCTGGTTATTAAACAAGGCCACTATGTTAGAGTTAGTATAGAAGAGGTTCCAGTTGTCAATACCATTACTGTCCCATACTTCTTCCTTAGAGTCCCACTCATTTGCTAAGGAGCTGGTACTGTTTTCTAGGTTGCGCTTAAACCACCGGGCAAAGAGACGCTCACCAAGGTAGCCGTTGGCATTAGCTTCGGTGGCTCCGGCATCTCCACCACCAGCAGTCCTGATGTACCCCATTGCTCCCTTAACTGTCATGTGGGCATATTCGTGGGAAACCACTCGTACCCATTCCTCTGACGACCGATTGAGGGCATTATTTACGTCATAAAAAATCAGGTTCTCGTTCCTTTGTGCCGCTGCGGCACCACTCCTTGACTTATTAGGAGTCAGCCAAACTGGGGTCATAGACTGACCATGAAATGGCTCACCGTAACGTGGCTTATAGTCAAGATACTCCTTCCCGTACCAGTAAAGATGGAGGAGCAGTCGGATGATCTTTTCTGCTAAGTCCTCAATTTGAGCGTCAGCTTGAACGGGAATGTAGACCCTAAACTTCTCGGTCCACGAGCCATCAAGACTCTTGGCCACCGCACCGTGCAACACCTTCTCGTATGAGGATCCAGTAGGCCCCCTTTCTGCTGGATCCAGCGTTTTCGGAGCAGTATAGAAAATGTAGCGCCTGCCCTTGAATTTGGATGGGATTTTCGGGTCGGCAAACTCGACAGTCCAAACTTCTAGATCCAGCTTTTTGGGATCAGTTACTCTAAGTTTTCTCTCTACTTCATCGCTTAGACCATCACCATCGGAGTCCATGTACCCAATGACCACCTCTGCTTTAACCACATCAAAATTAGACTTTCGGCCGGGAGTTAGATTCGGCCAATCATTGTCTCCCTTCCGATCCACCTGAGAATAGGTGCCTTCTTTGGTGGCATCCGAGACCACTATCCAGGCGGGACGGCTGTTTGCGCCGGGACCAAGATTATCAGAGGCAGTAGTAGTCCAGGGGGAGGCCATGAAACTAACCTCTAGCGTCCGAGGATTTCCGAGCTTCTCCAGAGGGAGACTAACCTTAAAGGATTTTCCATCCGGATAAATGGAGGCCTCGATTCCTTGATCGCTCCAGCTATTCTGATCAATTTTGTTCAAAGGCCAATGCTTCACATCGTCTTTGGTATTGGGTTTACCATCCGGTCCATGCCATATGAAACCTACTCTTCCTGTATCCAGCCATAATTCTGCTTGCCTGGGTCCCCAACCGTTATCCCATCCTCCATCGTTGGGATTACCGTTGGCGTCAAACCAGATGCGGTACATAGGCTTCGCCCATTCGTTTACCCTCCTTGCTCCGGTGGTCCAGGGATCATCGGTTTGAACAGTACCGTCTACAGTAAGGATTACCGTTATTGTTTTCCCTACCCCTGAGGCCGGGGTAAGTGAACTCAAACAAAAAACCACGATCAAAAATAGACCTGCCGGGAGAGCTATTTTCTTCCCTGACATTTTACCCCTCCAAATCATTCAAATTTTGCTGAGGGTCGGGAGACTCAAAAATTTGGTTATCTGACTCTCATCTCAGGCAGCTTCCCTTCTCAAGGTGGATTGATCTACCTAATTTCTCACCCCCTTCCACTCCCTCCTTCCAGCTTTTACCTCTTATTCAGCGATTGTTCGGGTGAAGTTCTTGCCCAGACTAGTTGGTATTATACTACCTTATTATATCAGCCCGTCTTATTAGCGCAACCGATGAGATCATCCAAAAGGGACATAGCTTCTTAACCTCATAGTGAGGACTTGAGCTTTTTGGATTAGAACTTGTTTAAGATCCCTCCATCAATTGGATTTTGTCCAGCGGTCCCAGGAAAGACTAATTAAAGTCTGCCCAGAGCAGCCAACACCGAGAGAATGAAAAAGACCAGAATCATGACCCCGGCTATTGTCTTCAGCAATATTCGCAGTGGTAGGCGAAGAAATACAAAAATAGGTCCTGCTCGCACGGGAAAGATAAAAGATCTTTCATCTCGAGGGATGGGCTTGGGGAAAATCCTCTTAGGTCGAAGGCAAAAGTAGAGTAGTCCGCCGGCGGGAGGTAAGAGGAAGGTAGAAACGGCATAAACAAATCCTAAGAACGGATTTGCGTTCCTTCTTCGAGAGTTGATGAAGACCCAAAGAGCACTGACAAATGCTAGGAAACTTGCTAAAAGGAGGAGATTGCTTCCTGAAGGAGGCGGTCTAAAAGCAGTAACCAACGCTGCCACCAACCAACCACCAACCACGGTAAAAAAGACCCGATCATTTTGGAAGACCAAAGCATCTAGCAAGGCTTCCAATTGGTAAAACCAAAAAATTGTAGATCTTCGGGAGTCCAAAGGAGTTACTCCTTAAAAAATCCTCTGAATCGATTTTTATCATGATATTTTCTTCTCAATCATCTCTAACCAATATCACTCTTGCCAATTACTTTGATATTTTTCATACCAGGCCTTCCAGGCTTTGACCAGACGGGGATGCTCCTCTGACGGAGGGAAGGCCTGAGCACTTTCTCTTACATATTCTCCCCCAGTAAAACTGGTTACGTTTCCACATTGAGAGGCCAAAAGAAGAGCGTAAAGAGCCTGAGTTCTCTCATAATCGTCTTTAGTGTTGAGCTTTTCTATTAAGTAAGGTATAGCAAGTTTACCCATCTTTCCTAGTTCTTCGGCTGCAATGTACCAGGTATATCCCTCTCCATAGGTACTGGTAAAATTCCGGTCCTTCAGCTTATCTAGATAAAAGGAAAGAGGATCCTGGACGGTCCTCTGGAGAGTCTCCTTTAGTACATAATCGAGTTTTGTCCGCAAAACATTTATCTCATTTCTCATCAGGGTAAATTCCTGGGCTACCTCATTTCTCGCCTTCTTGAGTGCCTGTTCTTTCTTATTCTCAGCTAAAGATCTTTGCCAATAGTAGACTCCCCCACCTGCAAGCAAGCCGGCTACTACCGCAGAAATAATAATAGCCCACAGGGTTGAGAGATTTCTTAGACTGAAATTTCGGAGACTAGCTTTTTGATTCATCTCACAAAATACTCTCAGGAAAGATTGGATATACCAATACTACTAATCAATCCTCTCTTTGGCCCGGGTGTTAGCTAAGACGAATTTTTCAAGTTTGTTCAAATTCTCATCGGAAATCTCGAGCTCCGTTGCCCAAGAGGTCTTTCTCCGCTTGGCTACCTTGTCAATCCTCTTCAATTTAGGAGGCTGAGAAAAACGATCTGAAATTGGGAAATGCCGACTATCTATAAACTTTGACATCATCGTAGGCAACATGGATGCCGGAAGAAACAAAGAAACCAATTTTTCCCTGGTTGAAGGCATTATCA
>JBHIEA010000018.1:0-17556 GCA_046760365.1 bacterium | reverse complement strand
ACATCTACCCCACCATAATGGACAATTATTTTCTCAGGGCTGCAGCCTAAATCGACCATCTCTTTCTTGGTATCCTCTGATCTCGCCAGAAACAGGTCACCCTTTCTAAATAAAGTTTTCTGTCGTCTAAGATAACACCAGCTTCTACTTATCGATGTCACTAGAGCCCCATGAAAACTGGTCACCAAAGGAATGTTTAGCTTCTCAGAGACAGGAAGCATTTTTATTCCTCCATGACCGAAATAGGCCCTGAGGAGTTTTGCCCTCTCAGCCAGAAGCACCCTTTTGAAATATCCCCCTTTCAGCCTCTCTAACCAGGAAAGATTTGACCTCGAGAAAATTTTTAACTCAGGGGAAAGATGATTCTGATTCCACATCTCTTCAGCCAGAAAAATTGGAGTGAAAGTTTTCAAATTGTTTAGCTCATCGTAAACATAAGTTCTAAACCCCCGATATCTTTCCACAAAATAGGCTATTTTCACTCTCATAACTACCCCAAGCCTATCTTATCATTTAGATGAATCATTTTTTCAAAATCTTCTCGAAAGTCTTCTTCTCCCTCAATTATATTGAGACGACTAACAAAAGGACACCTACAGGATTTAGCCTTGCAAACCCTTGCCTTATCAAACAATTTTAAATCTCCCTCAAAAATGTTACTTAAATTGGTGGAATCGCCTGGACATCGGCTCACTTCCCCATCAGGATGAACTCTTATAAAATGTTTTCCGGCCCCACAAACTCTTCCTTTGTACGATGGTAGGCCCAAGATGAGTTTTTCTGCTATAGGATCAACTGAATACTTGAGTATTAATGATCTTTGCTCCTCAGTGTAGCTCTCCGGATAGTGTTTTTTTCTTAGGCGGAATTTTCTCTCATTATAGTATCCTCGGAAAATCTTCGGTTGCAGAACCAGACCATAAGATTTAAAAAGAGCTAGATACTCTTCCAATCGTTTTAGGATGGGGGGGTAGGTAACCAGCGAAAGAATGGTTGAAAATCCAGTGCGTCTTAGTAACAAGACTTTCTCGATGAACTTACTAACCTGGCTCCTTCTTTCTACCTCAACAGTATGAAAAGCGCAGTGCAGGTAAACTATTCTTGCTGGATCAATTCTATCCCGGAATTTTTCCAGGTTGCAGGAAAGGTTGGTGTCAATATGGACAAAATGATTTCTGGTTAGCTTTTCCACTATTTCAACCAGCCCTGGATACAAAAAGGGCTCTCCTCCACTGATACCAATCCACCAGGTGAGTCCGGTCTCATCAAAACTTCTAGCTATCTGATCCGAAGAATATCTTCCCAGTGCCGGATGCTCTTTTTTAGTATGGCCGAAACAATACTCGCAGTCAAAATTGCAGGCAGTATTAAAATGCCATAGACTAAAATGACTAATATTTTTTAGGGTCCCCTTTTGCAACTTTCAAGATCCTTTAGTTCAATAAACTTTTATAAATCTTCTCGAGTTTCCTTACCTGTTTAAATAGATTAAACTTTTCCTCCACAACCTCTCTCCCCCTCGATCCTAGCTTTTCCCAGAGTTCTGGATGAGTTATAAGCTGATCAAGCCGATCTACCAGTCCCTCAACATCTTTTTCAGGGACTAAAAAGCCGGTCTTTCTATCTATTACCAACTCCGGGATCCCGGCATGATAGGTGGAAACTACTGGTAGTCCCGTGGCCATAGCCTCCTTTATGGTATTGGGAATTCCCTCCCTATTTCCATCCGAAGCGGTGACATTAGGGGAAAGAAAGATATCTGAGGCTTCCATTTTCCTTTGCACTTCCTCATGGGGCAGCATTCCCAAAAATTGAACCCTATGAGAAAGATTAAGGGAATCTACCAGATTTTCTAGCTTACCTCTTAATTTTCCATCACCGATAATATTTAAGGCTACATTCTTATGAATCTTGCCGAGCTTGGCAAATGCTCTTATTCCATATTCAAAGCCCTTCTTTTCCACAAATCTTCCACACATCAAAATCTTTATTCTTTCCCCATCTAATCTTTTTTTTCTGAATCTAAACCTATTAACATCTACCCCACCATAATGGACAATTATTTTCTCAGGGCTGCAGCCTAAATCGATTACATCAGCCTTCATCCTGTTTGACCTCACTAGAAAAACACTTCCCTCTCTAAAAAGCTTCTTTAGCCTCAACCGATAGATAAAATCCCTGGCAAAAAGAGAGACGTCTATACCATGGAAGCTGGTCAAGAGAGGAAGGCAAAGCTTTTTACACTCAGGCAAGATCATCATCCCTCCCCATCCAAAATGAGAATGAACCAGTTTTACCCGGTGGCTCAACAGGGGTTTAATGAACCAATTATGGCTTGGCCATCGGCTACCTACTCTCCATTTAAGATGGGTTGGTGCTGAAAAGATGTTACGGTGGGGAAACAAATTTACATTTACCAGTTTTTGGGCAAGAACAATAACATTAAACGTAGTTAAATTCTTTATCTCCTCATATATAAATGTCTCTGAGGCTGGCAGATAGGTTTTGATGAAAAAAGCTATGGTTGGCTTCAACATACCTCTTTCCTGCAACAAGATCTTGGGAGTACACCCCTCTATGCCCGACGAAATTGAGTTTTGTATAGCCTGGTGTAGAACCCCCCTTGGGCTAGAAGCTGCTCATGGGACCCAATCTCCTCAATTCTTCTTTCACTTAAGACCACAACCTTGTTTGCATTCTGTATAGTGGACAGCCGATGGGCAATGATGAGGGTGCTTCTGTCCTTCATCAAACGGCTCAAGGCTTGTTGGATCAGTAGTTCCGTTTCTGCATCCACCGCGGAGGTAGCTTCATCAAGAATAAGTATGCGAGGGTCCCGTAAGATAGCTCTGGCTATGGCGATACGTTGTCTTTCCCCTCCAGATAGTTTTACTCCTCTTTCGCCGACCCCAGTATCGTATCCTTGGCTTAAGGATTCAATAAAGCGATCAATGTTAGCCTTCCTTGCTGCTTCGGTAATTTGCTCCTCGGTAGCTTCTGGCCGACCATAAGCGATATTATCACCAATAGTGCCGGTAAAAAGAATGGTCTCCTGAGGGACTATGCTTATCTGCTGCCTCAAGCTTGCCAATCCTACCTTTTTCACATCATACCCATCTATGGCAACGACTCCCGAGATCGGGTCATAAAAACGAGGAATAAGACTCACCAGAGTAGTCTTGCCCACACCAGAAGGCCCAACCAAGGCGACTCTCTCACCAGGTTTTATTTCCAGATCGATGTTCTCCAAAATCAGCTCTCTACTATCATAGCCAAAGGAGACATCTTTAAAGCGTATGTAGCCTTCTACAGGAGGTAATTTTATCGCCCCGGGAAGCTCCTTTATTTCAGGCTCGGCATCGAGAATCTCAAAGATTCTCTCAGCAGAGGCCAGAGCCCGCTGGTAAAGACTATAATTTTTACCTAGCTGGTTTAATGGCTTAATGGCTAGAGTTACATAGCCGAGAAAGGAGATGAGCTTGCCGGTAGTTAACACACCTCTTATGACCTCCGATGCTCCGTACCACAAAATGACACTCAAACCAATAGTAGTGAGGATCTCTATGAGTGGACTGAGCAGGGCTACTGCCTGAGTTCTTTTCATGGCTAATCGGAAGTTTTGGATAGTCTCCTGCTGGAATCTTTTGGCCTCTTGCTTTTCTGTAGCAAAGGATTTTACTACTTCAATCCCTGCTATTGTCTCCTGGAGAAGAGAAGAGATATCGGCGATCTTAACTTGAACCGAAGTACTGAACTTCTTTATGTGACCACCGAGCCTCCTCACCGTCAAAACTAAAAGAGGGATTACACCCAAAACACAAAGAGAGAGTCTCCAGTGTATATAGAAGATGAACCCTAAAACTCCAGCTATAATGAGAAAATTTAGAATCATCTTGGCTAGGGATTCAACAACTACCTCCTGAAGCACATTAACATCGGTTACTACCCGAGACATAATCTCCCCGGTACGCTTTCTTTTATAAAAACTCAAAGACAATCGTTGAAGGTGTTGGTATATCTGGTTTCGTAGGTCAGTAATTACCCGGTAACCAACGAACGACATAAGATAAATCTGTCCATAAGAAAAAAAACCCTTTATAGCTATGAGAACTACCAGGGCGATAGCGATTAAATTCAGCAAGAAAAGGTTCTTAGCTAAAATCACACGGTCAATTAGTTCTCTTCCTAATATCCAGGGAATTGCCAGAGTGGTTAAACTCACCAGTACCATGCAAATTAAAGCCAGAACCAATTTTCCTCGGTATGGACGGAGATAACTTAACAAACGGCCTTGAACATTCATAAATTGAACCCCATCTAATTCAGTTCTCCCAGTACGGCCTCAGCTATTCTATCAGCTGCCCCCTTCGCCCCCATTATAAATTTAAGCTCACCAGCCATAATATTTCGCAAAACCGGATCTTGCAACAGTTTTATCACCTTCCTACTAAGATCCTGAGCCTTAATTATTCCTCTGAGCTCGGGTACAACCTCCTTTCCCGCCCGCAGGTTCGGTAGAGCTGTAAACTTGAGCCCTCTGCTATATCTTCTTACTATCCGTGATTTAATCATAGACCCGAACCATGGTACGCGTCCGATCAATCCTGGCAAGCCATCAAGAGGTATTGCTTCCGGCTTGTTCAAGGGCACGGTTACCACCATGGGTGTACCCAAAACCCCCATTTCCGCGGTGTTGGTGCCGGGAATAGTGATAGCCAAATCAGAGGCGTTCATTATCTCATATTGATCCTCCCTGGCCACCGGAACCTCTAGATTCAGGCTGGTGATGAGCTTCCATCGTTTATTTTTCACGAGTTTAAATTTGGGTATCTCCGGGAAAACTTTTTCTAGCTCCTCGGAAGGTAAACTGGTTAATTCCTCCCCGGAGGCAAAAGGAGAAAGGACCAGAATAAATTGAGCTTTGGGAAATTCTTCCCTGACTAACTCTGCTACTTTTAAAAAAAGAGGGGTCAGATATCTTACTTCGTCAGGCCTGCTTCCCGGCATTAAAGAGATGATGGAATATTCAGGATCAAGCTTCCAGTAATTACACACTTCTTCTTTGGACATTCGCAGTTGTACCGCATCGGCCATCAAGTCACCAACAACTATAACTTTCTCTGCAGTAACCCCAGCCTCCATAAACTCCTTCTTTGTTTTCTCATTGATCACCATAAACTTTTTAAAAAATCTTTTCCACCGGGGTTTTTGAATATAGGCTAATGCTGGAACTTTCAGCCGTCTGGACAACAAAACCGCATGAATGGGGTCTCCTCCTACAAAGACGAGCACCCCCTTACCCCTATCTCTAAATCCCAACCACCTAAGGCCTAGAAGAATATATTTTAGATAGTCGGTGGGTCCTGCCACACCATCGACATCTGGAAAACGGTTGACAACTTCTTTCTCCATGCCACTTGCGTATTGACAGGGAGGTATGATTACAGAAATTTTTATGGTGGCTTCCTGCTGCTTTAAGGCTCTGGTTATCGGCTTTACCCATCCTGAGAGTTCACCAGGACTATTTGCCACTACAAAAACTTGCACAGAAAACCCCCTTATGAAGAAATATCTCGGGACTTTTCCCCTCCGTCGCTGTATGTCGGCTTTGCATTGTTTCTGCTCGTCTTCTCGTCTCGGGAAAGACGTGAAACTCGTCGCTGCCTTACGGCACCTTGCGGTCTGCTCCTCAGACAACACGTCTTTCTTCTTCCTCAACTCGAAGACTCGTCAACGTGGCCGACATAAGGCTCCTGGCTGCGCCACCTTCGGGAAAGTCCCTCAATACCCTATAAACCTTCTACACACCGACAACTCCTGTGGAATCAAGATAGACTCTCTACTACGACTCGGGCGGCTCGTTCAATAGCTCCCGGCTGCCCCAATTTACTGGTCACTTTATTTAACTCAATTTTCATCTGTTCCAATTTTTGGGAATCCCCCCACAGATTCAAAGTCAGGTTGGCCAGGCGATTGGGTGTGGCTCGAAACTGCAGGAGTTCAGGTACAATCCTTTTGCTAGCAAGGATGTTGGGTAGACTTATATAGGGGAACTTTATGAGAATATGGCCCAAAATCCAGGTACTAAGAGAAGTCCTGTAAACAACAATCATAGGAGTGGCCAAACATGCTGCTTCCAGGGTAGCTGTCCCTGAGGCCGTAATAACTAAGTCAGAAACGCTGATAAGATCGTAAATATTGTCACTTATGATCTTGACTTCTATTCCGCTTTGTCTAACCAGTCTGGTAATTCTTTCCTCAAAAGCTGCAGTAGCAACGGGAAGTAAGAACTGAACATTTTTTAGTGATTTTTTAATCTTCGCTGCTGCCTGGAGCATTATAGGCAAAAGACCATTTATCTCGTATGCTCGGCTACCTGGAAGAAGACCTATTATGGGATGACTAGTGGTAAGGCTAAATTTCTTGTAGGCCTCACCTTTGCTCAAGATCGGTCTAGCCACACCTACCAGTGGATGTCCCACAAAAGTCACATCTGCCCCCACTCTGCGATAAAGCTCGGCTTCGAACGGAAAAATAGCGATAACCTTAGTGATATCTCTGACTGCTCTCTTAGTTGCCCAATCAGGCCAGGCCCAAGCCGGAGGAGCAATATAGTAAATGATGGGAATTCCCCTTTTTTTAGCCAGGCGGGCGATTCTCAAATTAAAATCCCGGCTATCTATTAAGAGTACTAGATTAGGAGGTTCCTCTCGCAGCATTCTTTTGATCTGCTTTTCAATTCTAAGAAAGGACGGATAATATTTAAAACCCTCCCACACACCCACTGTGCCCATATGCACGGTAGTAGCCCTCACATCAACTCCTGCCTGCCTCATTTTTTCTCCACCGATACCCACAAATTCAATATTAGCATCAATTCTTTTCATAGCACGGGCAAGATTCGCAGCGTGGACATCGCCTGAAACCTCTGCCGCAGTGAGCAGAATCCTCCTTCTAGACAATGGAACTTTCCCTCTCTTTCACGCTATCTTCATATTATCAATTAGTCTTGTTTTCCCGATCTTTAGTGCAACCGCAATCACCACCTCTTTTCCTATTCGTTCTACCTTCCGGAGGGTCTCTGGATCAACCACAGCCACATAATCTATTTTTACTAGAGGCTGAGCTTCTATTAAATCTTTCATTTCGGAAACCACCAGCTCTGGATCTGTTTTTCCTTCCTTAATCAATTGCTTAGCCTTTTCTAAAGATTGGCAAACTACAGTGGCCGCACATCTTTCCTCTTTACTTAAATAAGAGTTCCTAGAACTAACAGCTAACCCATCCTTCTCCCTTACTGTAGGGAGAAGCACAATGCGGGTATTAAAGTTAAGATCCCTCACCAGTCGTTTTACCACCAGGGCTTGCTGGTAGTCCTTCTCCCCAAAATAGCTAAAGTCCGGCCTAATTATATTAAAGAGTTTGGTAAGTATGGTACAGACCCCCTGGAAATGACCAGGACGGGAGGACCCTTCTAAATTGGAGGAAAGATCGCCTTCTACCTTGACAAAGGTGGAATAGCCATTCGGAAACATCTCTTGCCTGGAGGGGGCAAAGACAAGATCCACACTCTCTTTTTTGCACAGCTCAATATCTCGGGATAGATCACGAGGATACCGGCGGTAGTCCTCCCCGGCACCAAATTGAATGGGATTCACGAAAATACTTACCACTACGCGATCACAGTCTTGTCGCGCCCTCTTAATCAAGCTCAGGTGTCCTTGGTGAAGATACCCCATGGTGGGAACAAAGCCAATGCTCTTTTCTTTCTCGATCCTGTTTATATAATTTCTCATTTCACTAATCTGCTTGATTAAGTGCATCCTCAAGCCTCATTTTCTCAGATTTTCCAGCACTTCTTCCTCAAACCAGTAAAGAGCTTTTTCTTTTCCCTCTTTTTCTATCAAAATCCCTAAGAGCCTTTTCATATTTCGATTGGTGATTTCTCTTATCCTTTCGCTTTCACTGGCGAGAAAAACATTCCTCCATTGAAGGATAGACTCGCGTATCTGCCCGTTCTTTTCATAAGCAAAGGCCAGGATTCTCTCCAGGATAGGAGGATGATCCGGAAGCTCAATGGCTTCTTTTATCCCTTTGATGGCCTTTTCATATTCATGGGTCTTAAAAAGCCTTATCATAAAGTCTCTATAAATCCGAAGTTCAAAGGCGTAGGGATTATTCTCTATTCCTTCATCAAGGAAAGAAATAGCCTTATCCACATGCCCGGTCTCCTCCATTATCAGCGCACCAAAAGAATAACCTGGCACAAAGTGAGGACTTAGAACTCCCATGGCCCGAAGTACCGGATATGCCTTCCTGAACTTACTTTCCTTGGTCTCCATCCAATCCCCGAAATACTGTATGGACTGAAGAAAGAAAAGATCTGACAAAACCTCTTTGAAACCAAGCCCCGCCATTAAACCTCCCAGAACTGCTTCTTCAGAATGGGATTGGGCGAGCCAATAAACGACTTTTCTCGGAGAAACCTCCTCCATTGTTGTTGAGCCTGTATATCTTTCTAACCCTACCTTCCCCGAGAAAAGGAGCACCAGCAAAATAAGAATCCAGCTTCTCCAAAATTTTCGCACCAGCTTCCTCTTTGCCATACTTTTAGCACCTTACTTCCCGAATTATATCAATTTCTTTTAGCATCTATTCCTTGAGGCTTTCTTTATCTTCCATCCCTATCACCTCTTTAACTTTACGCCAACTTTGTCCTTGGGTCAGTCTTTCGCCTAAATCGTTTATATCCGAAGGATTTCCGACCTCCTCCCTCTTATCTAAATCTCTTCAACCCATATCATTCTGTGCTTTATTTCTATAGTTACCTATTTTAGAGGTTCGATCTTGCTTAATTCTTGATGTTCCATGGCCTGACGCCAAACTTTTTTAAGTTCTTCTTGATGAATAGTTGCCCATTCAATAACAAGTCCCAAAGCTCTCGGCGGAAGATGGCCAGATAATACTGCCAAAGTATCAATAGCAATTAAGCCTTCATATTCACCATAAACAGCATGGAAATGTGGCGGTTGATGTTCTCTATAAAAGATGTAAATTACTATTCCATAAAATCTGCTTATTTCAGGCATCTCATTCTTCTTTTATTACTGCAACACCTCAGAAACATTCGGTGCTAAGAAAGATGCAATATCTTTTCCCGTTACCTCTGTGTATAATGCATCCGGGCATAAATCAATCCCACCGGGCCAGGCAATGGTGTGACTTTCAGAATCAACGTAAACCGAATCAAAATATTCTTTGTCACTCCATTTTGAAAAAACACCCTTCCCAGCCAAGTCAGACAAATCTACAGTTCCCTCAATTCCGTCAGAAAATTTTATCCAGACTTTAAAACCTGAAAGCGGTTTAACCTCTTTTATGCGATGCATTTTCAATCCTCCTTTCATTATTCCTTCAGTTTATAAATCTCAAAAGGTAACTGGCAACAATCAATTTTAATTCACCAATAAAAGCGTCTCTCTTCTTCAACAAATGGCTCTGGAATTTTAGGTAGCAATTTTCTCAAGTGTTTCCTCAAAGCCGGGAAAAGAGGTAGCGATACACCCTGAGTCTGAAATCTCTGTCTTTCCGCGGGCACATAAACCGGCAATGGCTAGGGCCATGGCTATGCGGTGATCACCATGACTGTCACACTGGGCACCCTCTAGCTTTCCTACACCCTTAATTATCATACCGTCCTCTTCTTCTTCGATTTGGGCACCCATCTTGGTTAGCTCGATGTTTATGGCTCTAATTCGATCGGTCTCCTTAACCCTAAGCTCCCGAGCCTGTCTAATGACCGTTTCTCCTTTAGCAAAACAGGCCACTACTGCCAGGATAGGGATCTCATCAATGAGGCGGGGAATCGCTTCTCCCTGGACAAGAGTTCCTTTTAAACTGCCTCCTCTTACCTCGATATCGCCAACCTCCTCTTCACATACTTTCTTTAAATTGAGAATCTCGATATCTGCTCCCATTCGAAGAAGAATATCAATGAAGCCACGCCGAGTGGGATTGAGCCCCACCTCTAAAATCTTCAGTTTTGATCCGGTTAAGATTGCCGCTCCCCCTATAAAAAAAGAAGCAGCCGAAAGGTCTCCGGGTATCCAAATATCGGCCCCGGAAAAAGAATCGCCTCCTTTAACACTCACTTTCAAACCATTGACTTCTATTTTAGCTCCCAGGAACCTCAGCATTCGCTCGGTGTGATCCCGGGATCGATAGGGCTCAGTTACTGAAGTTCTACCCTTAGCGTAGAGCCCTGCTAAAAGCAGACAAGATTTCACCTGGGCTGAGGGAATAGGGGAGGAGTAGTCCAGGGCCTTTAGCCCGCCTCCCAGGATGGTCAAAGGGGGAAATTCGCCATTTTTCCGACCAAAGACTCGGCCTCCCATTCTCCTTAACGGCTCGACCACTCTCTGCATCGGTCTTTCCCTTAAATACCGATCGCCGGAGAGAACCGAATAGAACTTCTGACCGGCTAGAAGTCCAGCTAAGAGCCTCATGGTGGTCCCTGAATTGCCGCAGTCCACAATATTGGAGGGCTCTCTAAGCCCATTTAATCCTTGCCCATAGACGACCAACCCCTTGACTTCGGCCTTCATCTCGATTCCCATCATCTTCAGAGCATTGAGGGTAGCCAGACAATCTTTCCCCTTCTGCAAGCCCCTGACAACCGATTTTCCTCTGGCAATAGAGGTAAAAATGAGGGCTCGATGGGAGATGGACTTATCACCAGGCGGGTGAAATTCTCCCCTCAGATACCTTGCCGGCCTCACCGAATAACTGGGCTCAGACACTATTCCTTCCTTCCTAAAGCTCTGGCTATCGATCTTACTTGTTTCATGAGCTTTCGAAAATCACCGGGCCGGATAGATTGAAAACCATCGGACAATGCTTCCTCCGGCCGAGGATGGACTTCAATTATTAGCCCGTCGCTCCCAGCAGCGATGGCTGCCCGGGACATGGGACCAATGAGATCTCTATTCCCGGTACCGTGGCTGGGATCAACAATCACCGGAAGATGGCTTAATTGTTTGATTAAGGAAACTGCCGCCAGATCGAGGGTGAAACGAGTACCATCCTCAAAGGTCCTTATTCCTCTCTCACAAAGGATGACACTATGATTTCCGCTCGATAAAATATATTCTGCCGACATTAAGAATTCCTTTACCGTGGAGGCCATTCCCCGTTTAAGTAAAACCGGCTTTTTACCTTTCCCTACCTCTTTTAAAAGATCAAAATTTTGCATATTGCGGGCCCCTACCTGGACAATATGAGCGTATTTACTCACTAATTCTACTTGTCTGACGTCTCTTGCCTCTGTAACCACGGGAAGATCAGTAAGAGTACTTACCTCCGCTAAATATTTCAGGCCCTCCTCACCCAGGCCCTGGAAAGAATAGGGAGAAGTACGAGGCTTAAAAGCACCACCCCGCAGAATCCTGGCCCCCGCCTCTTTAACCTCCTGAGCAACATCAAGGAGCTGATTTCTGCTTTCTACGGCACAGGGACCGGCCATGACCACAACCGCCTTACCGCCTATCTCCACATTTCCTACTTTAAGTACCGTATCTTCACTTTTGAATTCCCGACTGACCAGTTTATAAGGCCGCGAAATCGGCATCACCGACTCTACGATGAACATGGCCTCAAAGATTTCCCGGGACTGGATGGCATTCTCCCCAATGACGCCGATTATCGTCCTTTCAGCTCCCTTAGAAATATGAGGGGTGAAACCCAGCTCCTTAATCTTGTCGAGCACATGTTGGATTCCCTTTTCCGTAGTTCCTGGTTTTAAAGTGATAACCATCAAATCTACCTCACTCTCCCCTGGGGTAAGAGCCTAAAATCTTCAAAAAGAAGCATTTTTCTTCAAGCTCAGCTAAGGCTTTCTTGACCGCGTCTTCATCCTTGTGACCCATAAAGTCGAGGAAAAAGACGTACTCCCAGGCTTTTCTCTTGGTGGGACGAGACTCTATCTTGGTCAAGTTAATCCCATGACTTCGAAAGGGTGAAAGCATATCATAAAGCGCCCCCACCCTATCTTTTATGCTGAAAAGAATCGATGTTTTGTCCTGACCGCTCCTTTCGCTATAATCTCTGCCGATAACCAAAAATCTGGTGTAATTACTGGGCCTATCTTCAATATGAGAGGCGATAATTTTCAACCCATAAAGGGAGGCAGCAACGTCGGAGGCTATAGCCGCCGAATCCTTTTCCTTGACAGCTCTTTGAGCTGCTCTAGCTGTACTTTCCACTTCCAGTAGCCCTGCTGTGGGAAGATTTTCCTCCAGCCAGTCCCGGCACTGAGCAAGCGCCTGTGGATGGGAATAGACTCTTCTCACCCCTTTTAAATCTCCCTTACCCAGAAGGTGATGGGAGACTTCCAGGGTAACCTCAGCGCAGATCTTAAGATCCGAATCAAGAAACATATCAAGAGTGTGGCTTACCACACCCTCGGTAGAATTCTCTATGGGAACAACTCCAAAATCAGCCTGTTTGTTTTCTACTTTGGCAAAAATTTGACTAATATTTTTTACCGGAACCAAATCGGCTCCTTCACCAAAATTCTTAATGGCTGCCAGATGAGTAAAAGTGGCCGGAGGACCAAAATAGACAACTTTTAGTCTCTTTTCCAGGCCCAGGGAAGTTTTAAGGATGAGGCGAATGATCTCCTCCAATGCCTCATCAGACAAAGGCCCGGCATTTTCCTTAATCAGCCTCTCCAAGATTTTCCTTTCTCTTCCGGCAGAATAGTACCCCTTCCTCTCCTTCTTTTTAATTCTGGCAATCTCCAAAACCCTTTTTGCCCTCTTGTTCAACAGATCAACCATTTTTGAATCAATGGCATCAATCTCAGCTCGCAGTTTGTCTATCTTCATTCTTTCTCTCTCCTAAGAGATTCATCACTGCCTCCAGGGCAAGAAGGTAACTCTGGGAACCGAATCCGGTTATCTGCCCTACACAAGCTCCAGCCGTAAACGATTTTTGTCGAAAGGATTCCCGCGTAAAGATATTAGAAAGATGAACCTCAACTGCAGGAATCCCAATGGCCGAGATAGCATCTCTTATGGCAAGACTGGTGTGAGTATAAGCGGCAGGATTAATTATCAAGGCATCAGCCCATTCCCTGGCTTGCCCAATAAAAGAGACAATTTCTCCTTCATTATTTGACTGTTTGATCCTTACCTCGCAGCCCAGCTTTCTTGCCCGCGCCTTAATTAGCTCATCAATCTGGGAAAGAGTCCTCTTGCCGTAAATTTCCACCTCCCTTTTTCCCAGGAGATTCAAATTGGGTCCGTGAATCAGTAGAATTTTTTTCATTTTTTCAGATCCTGTAAGGTTTTCCTTATTACCCTGGGGGAAACCTCTGGGGTGAGAAAAACCTGCCCTATTTTCCGGGGCAAGACAAAGTGGAGTCTATCTTCCCTTACCTTTTTGTCGAGCTGTAGTGCATCCCAAATCTTTTCTTCATCCACTCCCTCTAGCCGGATCGGAAGTCCGATAGCTTCCAAAAGGCTCTTTAACCTTTCTGCCGAGGGTGAGGGAAAATAACCCATCCTTTCGGCTATTCTTGCCGCACCTACCATTCCCAGAGCTACCGCCTCACCATGAGTGTAGGATCTATAGCCGGATGAGGCCTCGATGGCATGACCGATAGTGTGGCCAAAGTTTAAGATTTGCCGTAATCCTTTAAGTTCCCTTTCATCGCTCTCAACCACCTTAGCCTTAATCTCGACCGACCGTTTCACCGCAAAACTGAGAACCTCCAAGTCCAGACCCTTTATCCTCTCCAGATTTTTTTCCACCCAGTCAAAAAACTCAGCATCCTTGATCACGCCATATTTTACAACTTCAGCCAGCCCCTCTTTAACCTGCTGCCAGCTCAGGGTCTTTAAGACTTTAAGATCCGTATAGACAAATCTTGGTTGATAAAAAGATCCCACCAGGTTCTTGCCCTGAGGTAAATCCACCCCCACTTTTCCTCCTATGCTAGAATCAAGCTGGGCGAGCAGTGTGGTAGGAAGAAGAACAAAATCTACTCCCCGTAGGTAGGTAGAGGCAACAAATCCAGTCAGATCACCTACCACTCCTCCTCCCATACCCATAATAGTAGAATCCCGATCCAGCTTAGATTTAACACAGGCTTCATACAATTTTATAGCTTGAGATAAGGATTTATATATCTCCCCTGGGGGAACTCTAGCCAAAGAGGTACAAAATCCAGCTTCTTGAAGGCTAGTCCTCACTTTTTCTCCATAGAACTCGTATACCTGATCATCGCTAACCAGCAAAACCTTGGGCCCCAGGTGAAAATCTGTAGCTACCCTCCCTACTCTGCCTAAAAAATCCTGTCCGATATAGACAGGGTAGCTTCGCTGTGATAGATTAACCGTAACTATCTCCACTTTTCTTCCTTAAAAAATCCTCGATCCTTTCTACCACCTCAGTTGTGGTCAACTCCGAGGTATCTACCTCAAAATCCGCTTTATCATAGAAAGATCTGCGTGTCTTAAGAAGATGGAAAACTTTTCTTTCCCGGTCTTTCGATTTCAAAAGGGGACGATTTTGACTCTTTGATGTTCGCTTGAGGATCACCTTTGGATTTGCCGAAAGACAGATTATGACCCCTTTTCTTTTGAGAGCAACTAGATTCTCGGCCTTTAATATAGCCCCTCCGCCAGTAGAAATGACACACCTGTCCAAGCCGGAGACTTCTTTAATTATTTTAGTCTCTACGGTCCGGAAATATTGCTCCCCTTTTTCCTGAAAAATCCGGGAGATTTTAGCCGCCTCACGCTTCTCGATAAGCTCATCGGTATCCAGATAAGACATCTTTAGTCTCTTGGCTAATTTCTTACCCACCAGACTCTTACCGGTCCCCATAAACCCGGTCAATACAATGTTCACCTTCCCCCAGCCTATTTTCCTCTCACGTAGTCCATATAATTCAAATAATTCTTCTTTGTCTCTTCCAAGCTGTCGCCACCAAATTTTTCTCGCATGGCCTCAGCAATCTCATAAGCAACCACCGCCTCTCCGATAACCGAGGCCGCCGGAACCGCGCAAACGTCAGCTCTCTCCTTTATGGCCTTCACCTCCTTCTTGCTCACCAGGTCAACCGAGCGAAGAGGTTGGGCTATAGTGGAGATAGGTTTCATGGCAGCCCGTAAAACAAGGGGTTCCCCGTTACTCATTCCTCCCTCAATCCCTCCGGCTCGGTTGGTTTTTCGGTAAAATTGACGGTTAGCTTGCTCATAGAATATCTCGTCCTGAACCTGCGAGCCAAATCGCTCTGCCGCTGCAAAACCTAATCCAATCTCTACCCCTACAATAGCCTGGATGCTCATCAATGCTCGGGCTATTCGGGCATCCAATTTAAGATCCCACTGAATGTAGCTACCCAACCCCACCGGTAGGTTAGTGACCACAATCTCAAAAACTCCTCCTAGACTGTCTCCTTCTTTTGCGGTAAGATCAATCAAGGCCACCATCTCCTCTTCCGCTTCCTTGCTGAGGCAACGCAGAGGAGAGCTTTCGATGAGCTCATAACTATCGGCCGTAGGCTCCCACCCTGGGGTGTCCTTCACCGTACCGATCTGGATCACTCGGCTGTAGATGGAAAGGTCAAATTCGGCAAGTAACTTCTTACAAATCGCTCCTACAGCTACCCGAGCTGCTGTTTCCCGAGCACTGGCTCGTTCTAGAACATCTCTTATATCATTAAGATTGTATTTGATCACTCCGGCCAAATCGGCATGGCCCGGTCGTGGCCGGGTGAGGACTTGGAGACTATCCGAGTTAATGTCACTATCCTCCACCGCCATTACCTTCTGCCAGTTCTTCCAATCCAAATTTTTGATCATTAAGGCAATAGGGCTCCCAAAGGTTTTTCCCCCCCGAATTCCAGAGAGAATCTCTGCTTTATCCTTCTCAATCTGCATCCTCGATCCACGACCATAACCCACCTGCCGACGCTTCAGTTCCCTATCAATCTCCTTACTCGAGAGCCTCAGCCCTGCTGGTATTCCCTCTAAGATGACCATCAAGCCCTTACCATGCGACTCACCTGCAGTTAGATATCGGAGCATCGACTTCCCCCTTCAACCGGTATCTTTTTGTTTATTAAATTCCCCCATCAATACGCGTCTCATTTCATTAATGGGTGGGGTTTGATTAGTCCAGATTTTGAAGGAAAGGGCCCCCTGATAAATAAGCATCCCGACCCCACTCAAAGAAGCTAGGTTCCTCTTCTCAGCCTCTTTCAGAAGCTTAGTTTTTCGATGGTAGATAACATCATAGATAAAGATATGGGGTGGGAAGAGATCGGGATTGATCAGAAGAGAATCATTGGGGTGCATACCCACGGAAGTGGCGTTAATAAAAAGATCTACCTTATCCATTATCCCCGGTGAATTTCTCTGATTGAAATCGACCAGGGAAAACTCACATTTGGCTTTGGCATTCTCTTCTAGTCTTTCCAGTAAAATCTTGGCCTTCCCAGGTGTCCGATTGGCAAGGATTATACTCCTTATCCCTGCCTTAACCAAAGCGAAAGAGATGGCACTCCCAGCACCACCTGCCCCTATCACAAACACGCGTTTCCCTTGAGGATCAAATCCCCCTTCCTCTCTTAATGACTCAAGGAAGCCTTCTCCATCGGTATTATATCCAATAAGTCTTCCATCCTGGTGGAGAATAGTATTAACCGAGGCCATCATCCTAGCCTGATGATCCACTTCATCCAGATAATCCAGAACTTTTCTTTTGTGAGGGATGGTAATGTTCACTCCCACCAGGTTTAATGATTTTATGGCCTTAACTGCATCCTCGAGGTGATCCGGCCTCACAGGAAAGGGAAGATAGACAAAATCAAGTCCCAGTTTGGCAAAGGCAGCATTATGAATAACAGGGGAAAGAGAATGAGCTATGGGATAGCCGAATATTCCCACTGTTTTTGTCCTGCTACCGATTCTCATTGACTTTGCGAGACTTGCAGCTTCCTCATCCGGCTTCATAGAAGCCGTGGGTAATTTTATCACATCTCGTTGAGGTGTCAATTTAGAAACTACAGAGAAAGAGAATTTGATAAATTAAAACAATTTTGGTATATTGGTGATGAATCGGCTTGATGGTACCGGGGGATTAAATTGAAGGTTAGGATTGGATTTATCGGCACGGGTAGGATCGCCAATCGCCATATGGAAAAACTCTCTACTATAAAGGATGCTACCCTCGTGAGTGTCTGTGATGTAGAAAAAAAAGAGGCCAAAAAGATGACCAAATTCTGGGGAGGCAAATTTTATACCAATTACCGGGAAATGCTTGACAAGGAAAGTCTCAACGCAGTATATATTTGTCTGCCTCCCTTTGCCCATACCGACCAGGAGATTTTGGCGGCAGAAAAAGGAATAAATCTATTTGTGGAAAAGCCCCTCGCCCTGGATCTAAAAAAGGCCTGGCAGATCAGTAAAATTATTGAAAACTCCGGAGTTATATCCAGTGTGGGATACCTCTACCGGTATTCCGACATTGTAAATAGAGCCAAGGAAG
>JBHIEA010000017.1:0-17558 GCA_046760365.1 bacterium | reverse complement strand
AACCAGTGGAAATACCCTTGGTAGGTCAGTAATTTGGACAATTCGGTGAGGGATAAGGGGCAATGTTAGCGGTTGGGAGGAGGAAAAGGAATCTATGGCAAAAAATAGAATGAAAGTAGTGGTGACTGATTATGACTATCCTTCCCTTGATCTGGAAAGAAAAGTATTGGAAGAAATTGACCCCGAGTTTGTAGGAGCTCATTGTATCACCGAGGAGGAGGTCATAGCCGCTGCTGAAGATGCCGATGGCTTGCTCAATCAATATGCTCCCCTAACCAGAAGAGTGATCAAATCACTTGATAGATGCAAGGTTATCTGTCGTTACGGCGTAGGAGTAGATAATATTGATGTGGAGGCAGCTACTGAGAGAGGGATTATTGTGGCTAATGTTCCGGATTACTGTGTTGATGAGGTATCTACTCATGCCATAGCCTTGATCCTTGCCTGTGCCCGAAAGGTAGCTTACTTTTCTACTACAGTAAAAAAGGGAAAATGGGATTTTACGCTGGGAAAGCCCTTATTCCGCTCTCATGGTAGAGTCTTGGGGCTGTTTGGCTTGGGAAGAATTGGTGGAGCTGTAGCTCGCAAGGCTAGAGGTTTTAATTTCAGAATTATAGCCTATGATCCCTATATTTCTGAGATAAATGAAAAATTTGAATTAGTCAGCTTCTGCAAGCTTCTATCAAACTCAGATTTTCTATCCATTCATGCCCCCCTCACTCCGGAAACGAAGCATTCTTTTGGAAAAGCCGAATTCAAAGCTATGAAAAGGGATGCCTACCTCATAAATACCGCCCGGGGAGCTATTGTGGATGAGTTTGCCCTTTACAGGGCCCTTAAAGAAGGATGGATTGCCGGAGCTGCTCTGGATGTTATGGAAAAAGAGCCGCCCGATCTCAAAAATCCCCTCTTGAAGTTGGACAATGTCATCATTACTCCTCATGTTTCCTATTATTCAGAGGAATCTTATGCTGAACTAAAAACCAAGGCAGCTCAAGCGGTCCTGGATGTTCTAAAAGGAGAACTGCCCCAGGCGATTGTTAATCCTCAGGTGGTGAAGGAAAGATAGGATTTAAGAATGGGCTAGTTTTCCCAGCCGATAAAGTCAGGCAGGGAAAAACTCGCGGTGAAAGACAAAGGAGGAAAGAAATTATGAGTCAAAAAAGTGAAAAACTTCGGATTATGCTTGATGGTGGAGTTATTCCTGTCATTAGGGCAAGGTCAGCTGATGAGGCTCTTAAAGTAGTTGAGGCCATCAGAAAAGGAGGAATTAATACTATTGAGATCACTATGACAGTTCCGGGCGCTATAGGGGTTATGGAGAAATTGGCTAAGGAGGCCGGGGGTGAGATATTGTTAGGGGCGGGGTCGGTACTTGACCCTGAAACCGCTCGTGCATCTATTCTGGCCGGCGCTGAGTTCATTGTGGGACCCTGCCTTAACCCAGAATTGGTAAGGCTATGCAAAAGGTACAGTAAAATTGTAATTCCGGGAGCCATGACTCCTACCGAGATAGTGAGTGCCTGGGAGATGGGAGCAGATGTAGTAAAGGTTTTTCCAGCCGGTCAATTAGGTGGACCCTCATACATTAAGGCCGTAAAGGCGCCTTTGCCACAGGTATTGCTTAACCCCACCGGAGGAGTAAATTTAGATAATGCCGGGGAATTTATCAAGGCTGGAGCTTCGGTTATCTCAGTCGGTAGTGCCCTGGTGGATAAAAAAGCGGTGGCCCAATCACAGTTTGAAGTGATAACCAGAAAGGCAGAACAATTTGTAGAGGAGGTAAAAAAGGCCAGGGCGGAAACTTGACAGTGATGATTTTTTGGAGTATAATAAAATATGAAACTTAGTTTCGTACAGAGAAACAAACCAGAGAGGAGGGGAAAAATTGTGCTCTCAAAAAAAGAAGGTTACATTGTAAAATCTGTAGGAAAGGCTCTTCAGATTTTAGACTCCTTCTCCCTTGACTCTCCTTTTCTTTCTTTGACACAGCTTTCCAAAATTACTGGGTTAAATAAAACTACTGTTCTTCGAATACTTCGAACTTTGGAGAAACACAGCTTTGTAGAAACTTCATCCAAAGATGGTAAGTACACTATAGGGGTGGAGGTTTATAAGCTAGGCAATGTATTCTTTAATAATCTTGACCTAGAGAAAAAGGCTCGCGTTCACCTCACCCAGCTAGCTCATGAGCTCAAAAAGACAATCCATCTCTGTCTTTTGAATGAGGATAAAGCATTGTATCTGGACAAGATAGAATCGGATCAGCAGGCGGTGCGAATTATGATTTCTAGAAAAGGGGGTTATGCGCCTCTTCATTGCACAGGAGTAGGAAAGGTGTTATTAGCTTTCGAACCTGATGAAAAAAAAGAGGCTATTCTGAATAATCTTGAATTAAAAAGATTCACTAAGAATACGATAACTGATATAGATGCGCTCAGAAAAGAACTGGATAAAGTTCAAAAGCAAGGCTATGCTCTAGATTTAGAAGAGCATGAGGACGATGTTGTATGTATTGCTGCTCCCATAAAGAATATGGTTGGAGATGTTATTGCCAGTGTAAGTATTGCCGGTTTAGCTCACCAGGTACCAAGGAAGATACTGGAAGGTGCATATAGGGAAAAACTTTTAGAGGTGGCTCAGACTATCTCAAGGGATATGGGGTATGCCGAAATTCCCACTACGTAAGATTAAGACAATAGAGATTAAGAATACACCGAAGTATAGAGAGATAAAATAATAAAATAAGCTAAAAATAAGGCCAGGAGGGAGGTGATAAAGCAGGTAGGCCTGTTAGCTGGGAGAAAAGAAAGCTTTTGAAAAGAAAAGCGTCAGACAACTAAATTTCTTTTTAGAAGCTTTCACAGAAAAATTGAACTAGGTAGATGACCACCGAGACGAAGTTAAATAAGAGTGACCATGAGGAGGGAAAAACGATGGCACCTAAAAAATGCCTGAAGATGTTAATGGTAGTCGTAGCCGCATCAGTGCTTCTGATGGGGATTGTTTCTTCTACCTTTGCGGTGAAGGTAACTGTTCCCAAGGGTTTCAAGTTTGGAACCTATACTCAGAAGCCTTGGGCCGGTAAAACTATTCATGTGGCTATGGTGGCAGAGCCTCGCGCTGACGCAATCAAAGAGCTGGCTCCCGAATTTGAGAAGCTGACTGGAATAAAGGTGATTTTTGATATTCTCGCTTACCCCACTCTACAGGAAAAGCAGATGGTAGCTCTTACTCAGGGGACCGGAGCCTATGATATAGTTCATGTTGATTGTGTGTGGGTTGGTCAGTATGCAGGGGAAGGATGGACAATCCCGGTGGAAGAATTTATTCTGCGGACAGATCACAATACCTTAGCTCTCGATGATTTTATCCCCGCGGTGGTATCAGAACAGGGAATGTGGGAAGATAGAATCTATGGACTGCCTTGTATTCAAGCGGTATTTGGGCTTCACTATCGCACTGACATTTTTGATAAATATGGGGTAGAGATTCCTCAGACTTGGAAAGAGTTAAGGGAGACTGCTGAAAAACTTAATTTGAAGGAACCAGGGGTTTCCGGTATTACCTTTATGGGCAGAAGAGGGGTTCAACTCCAGTGCACCTATGACAATATGATCTGGTCCTTTGGAGGAGAGTGGTATGATGAAAACTACCGCCCCACCATAAACAGCCCGGCTGCAGTGGATGCGCTAGAGTACTTCAAATCCCTTATTCCTTTTGCTCCTGCCGGAGTGTTGACTTATGATTGGGATGAAACCGCTCGTGCCTTTGCCCAGGGCAAGGCAGCTATGGATCTTCAGTGGCAGAATGCTGCTCCTACTTTCTACGATCCTTCGAAATCCAAAATTGTTGGTAAACACTATTTTACCTTGATTCCTGGAAAACTACAACCCGATGGGAGTATAAAGAGAACTCCTACCTTTGGGGGTTGGAGTCTGGAGATACCTACAGATTCCAGAAATAAGGAAGCTGCCTGGGAGTTTATGGTTTGGGCCTCTTCGCCGGAGTTAGATCCACGACTGGCCTATAGCCAACCCGGTTCTCGCTTCAGCGGTCTGGAAGACCCCGCATTGCAGAAAAAGTACATTGAGTACGCTGGGATGTTAGCCTCTCTTCCCATAGCCAAAGGTCGTCCCCGGATTGCTCCTTATTCGGAGCTTGCAGATGCTTTGGAGGTGGCTCTGTCTGAGGGTATGACTGGAGCTAAGAGCGCTAAAAAAGCCCTGGATGAAGCAAATGGTAAGTTTGAGTTCATTTTGAAAAAGTGGGGGTATTTGAAGTAGATCAAACTGGGGGACCAAGCAGATTGCTTGGTCCCCCGGAAAAGAAAAACAAGTGAAAGTAAGGAAGAAGGCAGGTCTTTTTTTTTATTTGCTCAAACGTAAGTATATGTGGCTTTTTTTTCTTACTCCTACAGTTGCAGTCCTTATCAGTATAGTTATATTTCCCCTCGTCTTTTCTCTCAGCCTTAGTTTTCATGACTGGAACATTATCAGAGCTAAGGGATGGAGCTGGGCTGGGATTGGCAACTACCGGACAATTCTTTTTCAGGACCCTTACTTTCGTTCTGCCTTTAAGGTTACCCTTCTCTATTTAGCTGGTACTGTTCCGTTGCAGTTTGGTTTAGGTTTGGTAGTTGCGCTTGTACTGCATCGGATCACCGAAAAGATTATTGGATTTTTACGAACAGCCTTAATTATTCCTACTACTATGACTCCGGTGGTTGTTGGAATGATATGGAGACTGATGTACAACCCAGATCTGGGTATGCTCAATTATTTTCTCACCCGGTTTGGCTTCTCTCCTGTTAATTGGACAGGCACGCCCGGGACAGCTCTTCCTTCAGTAATGATGGCTGATATCTGGGAGTGGACGCCTTTTATAGCCTTGATATTGCTGGCCGGACTTCAGGCTCTACCCCAGGAACCCTTTGAGGCAGGTCTCGTTGATGGAGCATCATCCTGGCAGACATTTCGTTATATTACGTTACCTCTTTTAAGTCCGGCCATGCTGGTGGCACTTCTTATTAGACTAATGGATTCTTTTAAGACTTTTGATTTGATCTTTGTTCTTACCCAGGGGGGGCCGGGTATGAGCACTGAAATATTGAATTACTATACCTATCGCTATGGTTTCAAATTCTTTCACCTAGGATATGCCTCAGCTTTGTCGTGGCTATTGCTGGTAGTGGTGACCATAATCTCCATAATTTTGGTCAGGATAGTCCATTCCAAGGGAATATATGCCGAGGGAGCATAATGAATGAAGTTGTTAGAGCAAAAGTAAAAAAGACAATGTTGGTGGTAATGGCAGCAGTTGTGTTTGGGGTAATTCTTTTCCCGCCGGTGGTTTTATTTTTAACCTCTATTAAGACTGAATTAGATGCTCTTAGTTTCCCTCCCAAGTGGATCTTTAAGCCCACGCAGGAGAATTATACGGCGATATTTAAATTCTCTCCTTTTCCCCGGTATCTACTAAATAGTCTCATAGTTGCTTCTTTGAACACCGGCGTGGTTCTTGTTCTGGGTTCCTTGGCTGCTTACAGTTTAGCCCGATTTAGATTTAAGGGAGCCGATAATCTTGCTTTTTGGATACTTTCTATAAGAATGATGCCTCCAGTAGCTGCCATTATTCCTATTTATATAATTATGAGGAATCTACGCTTACTGGATACTCCCTGGAGTTTAGTTATAACTTACCTTACCTTTAATCTACCTTTTGCAGTCTGGATGATGAGAAGTTTTTTTCGGGAGATTCCTCGAGAAATTGAAGAGAGTGCTCTGGTAGATGGATGCTCCGTCTTTGGTGCTTTTCGGAACATAGCCCTACCTCTGGTGGCTCCAGGATTAGCAGCAACAGGAATACTTACTTTTATTTTTTCCTGGAA
The DNA here is from genome assembly GCA_046760365.1 of bacterium. GTDB lineage: Bacteria > Aerophobota > Aerophobia > Aerophobales > AE-B3A > AE-B3B. The sequence continues at coordinate 11,668 of JBHIEA010000017.1, read as the reverse complement.
TGAGTTTTTATTTGCCTTAATTCTCACCGGGAGCAAAGCGGTGACTTTACCTGTGGGTATCACTGGTTATATGAAGGAAACCGGTATTAATTGGGGTTATATGACTGCAGGAGGGACACTTGCCCTTATTCCGGTAATAGTTTTTACAATTTTAGCCCAAAAGCATTTAGTGAAGGGTCTAACTATGGGGGCTTTAAAATAGGTTACTGTAAATGATTTTAGATCAAAAGAGAGAGGAAACTTACTATGGGACCAAGGCGTAAATCGGCAGTTATCACCGGCGGTGCTATGGGGATAGGAAAAGCTATTGCTCGGCTATTTTCCAGGGAAGGTTGTCGGGTGGTTATAGCGGATATTAATGAGGAGAAAGGAGCTGAAACTCAAAAGGAGATCGAAGAGCAGGGAGGAAGGTGTCTATTTATTAGATGTGATGTTGCTAGAGCTGATGAGGTAAGAAATATGGCCCAAAAGGCGGTCTCCTTTTGCGGCAGCATTAACATTCTGGTGAATAATGCGGGAATCTGGAGACCGGGACGGGTCACCGATCTTACGGAGGAAACCTGGGATCAGGTGTTAAATACGAATTTGAAGGGAATCTTTCTTGTCTCAAAAGAGATTATTCCTTATATGCAGGAAGAAGGAGGGGGTTCAATAATAAATGTGGCCTCGGTCGCCGGATTAGTAGGTTCCAGAGAAGCATCTGCTTATAATGCCTCCAAGGGGGGCATTGTCAATTTAACCCGAGGTATGGCCTTAGATTTTGCCAAAGACAATATTAGAGTTAATTGTATCTGTCCTGGATTAATAGACACTGCCCAGGGAGATATGGTAGTTGGTCATTATGCGCCTGGTAAAGATCCTAAAACTGCCAAGGAATCCTGGCAACCTCTGGCTCGGGCTGGGATTCCACAGGATGTTGCAAAACTTGCCCTTTACCTTGCTTCTGATGAGTCCTCTTTCGCTACCGGATCGATTTTTGTGATAGATGGGGGATTAACCGCTGAATAAAGAAACTTTCTTCTTGCGCTACCGCTAAAGTTTTTGGTAGTCTTTGCTTAATTCATCGGACTTTATACCTAAGAATCTAAACAGATTAAGACTCTCCCTTCAAGGAAAAAACAGTCATTTTACCCCTAAAAATTCCTCAAATCAAAGCCTGGTTTCAATTTTCGATGATTTATTCAGGGATTCAGAAGGATAAAGGGTAGTAAGTATTTGACCGGGAATTTACAAATTTTTGAGCTAGGTAGGGTGATTCATGTCTTGCAAAAGGGGTAAAAATTGCAGCTAAATATTCGTGATTTTGCCAAGATGATTGAATTCAGTCTGGTAAGACCTGATGCAACAGAGAAGGATATAGAGCGGTTTTGTCACATTGTCAAGGAAAATAATTTTGCCACTGCCTGTGTTAATCCGGTAAACGTATCCCTTACAGCAGAGCTTCTTAAGGGAACAGATATCGGTATCTCGGCCTCTATTGGTTTCCCCTTCGGTTCTCACATTCCGGAGGTAAAAGCCTTAGAGGCTAAAAGGGCCATCGAGATGGGAGCAACTCAGATAGACATGGTGATAAATATAGGAGCCTTAAAATCGGGGAAAGATGAAATCGTGTTTGAAGATATAAAGGGAGTAGTTGAGGCAGTAAAGGATTTTCCAGTAAAAGTGATTCTGGAAAATGGGTTCTTAAATGATGACGAAAAAGTAAGAGGATGCAGAATTGCTAAAGATGTAGGGGTGAGTTTTGTAAAAACATCAACCGGAGTTGAAAGTAAATATCTTCTCCAGAGAGGCTCTGAATCTATAGGAGCAACAGTTAAAGATGTCAAACTTATGAGAAAGACAGTGGGAGAGAAGCTGAAGGTTAAAGCATCGGGGAGAATATATGCCCTTGACTTTGCCTTAGAGCTTATAAAGGCAGGGGCAGACAGAGTGGGAACCAGCAAGGGGCCTCAATTGATTCGGGAATTTAAAGAGAGATTTGGAGATTCTATTCAGAGATAGATAGGAGTTTTTGAGGGAAGAACAAGTTGAAAGATAAGATTTTTATGATAGGGGCCGATGTTGGTACTACTTCTACCAAAGTCATAGTTTTTGAGAAAGAGGGAAATCCAGTAGCCGAGGGGAGAGCCTCCTACCCCTTTCTTCGGCCTCAAACTGGCTGGGTTGAGCAGAAAGCAGAGTGGTGGTGGCAAGCCTTCCAGATAGCTACAAAAGAAGCTTTAAAGCAAGGGAAGATCAATAAAAACAAAATTGTGGCGATAGGCATCACTCACCAGAGAATCACTACGGTTCCGGTGGACGAGACGATGGAACCTATCCGCAATGCCATTCTCTGGAATGATATGAGATGTAGCAGACAAAATGAGTGGGCGAGAGAAAAAATAGGAGTAAAGAAGATCTACTCCCGTACGGGAAACTTCCCCAGTATCTGGACAGTTTACAAAGCCATGTGGCTCAAGAAGAATGAACCGGAGATATACAGAAAAACCTGTAAGTTCCTCCTTGTTCAGGACTACATAATCTATAAACTAACAGGAAGATTAGTTACTACCTCAAGTTCTGCCATCCAGACTGGCTGCTTGGATGTGACCTCCCCTACCAGGTGGGCTGAGGATATTCTTGATCTTTTCAACATTCCGGCTAGTCTCTGGGTAGACGAGATCCTTCCCGCAGGGAAGCTGGTGGGAAAGATCACCAAAAGGTCATCACGCCTTACAGGCCTTCCGCAGGGACTCCCTGTAGTGACCACTGCCGGGGATCAGCCCTGTGGGACATTAGGAGCCGGAGTGAACCAACAGGGGATGCTGGCCATAAATGGAGGAACCTCCTGTTCCTTGGAGGCTTATGTCAAGGAACTTAAACTGGATCCTTATTTAAACTACTTTATAGAGATCAGCCCTGCTGGGGACTACCTTCTGGAGGATTCCATATGGAGTGGAGGCTCGGCTCTCATGAACTGGTTTAAAGATAATTTTGCCAGAGAAGAGGCCGAAGAGGCTCAAAAAGAAGGAAAACTTCTCTGGGATAAACTCTACAATCTGGCTACCCAAGCTCCTCCCGGCAACAAAGGACTCATGTTAATTCCCTATTATTCCGGTGCATCCTCTCCCTACTGGGATCTCAAGGCAAGAGGGATTATCTTCGGATTTCTCTTGGATCACAGCAAATCCCATCTCGTAAGAGCCGTTCTGGAAGGACTTGCCTTCGAATCACGCCGAAAAAAAGAATTCATGGAAAAGGGTTCCGGGGTTCCCATTACTAGGGTGAGAATGTACGGCGGATCAGCCAAAAGTTCTGTCTGGAATCAGATATTTGCCGATGTGTTAGGTGTTGAGGTCGGTACTTTGAAAACTCCCGAGACTACTGCCCTGGGAGCAGCAATATGTGCAGCCATCGGAGGCAAGGTATATTCTAACTTTCAGGAAGCAGTGAAAAAAATGGTTCGTGTAGACCGAACTTTTTTGCCAGATTTTGGGAAAAGAGAGATCTACGATAGCCTTTACTCTCAGGTATATAGCAAGTTCTATGATCGGGTGCAGGACCTTGTCCATACTGCCTCGGAAATAATCGAACAGCATAACTAGCCGGTTTCCAGATGACTTACCTGAGTTTTGCCTGAAAATCATCGACAGATTAACCAAATAATAAATGAGGTGAGCTATCCATAACCGACAATAGGGCAAGGATTGGGCTCATCGATTAAGATTATCCTCTCTTTTGATCTGAAAAGAAGACCGCTGACCAAGATCGAGGTACAGTCTGGAGGAGCGGAGTGTACCCTATAAATCTTTAAAAGATGAGTATTTTGCTAACCCCTTCCATTTAAGAACTTTATAGGTGACTGAAAGAAAAATGCAATGATATTATCGAGAAAGGAGGACCGGCAATGGAGGTATTCAGGGGAGGAAAAGTCGAAGAGGTTATAGCGGTTCGTCTTGACCCTGGCGATGATGTACATGGGTGTGTGGAAAAGGTAGCAAAGGAAGAGGATATCCAAACGGGGGTAATCGTTTCCGGAATCGCAACCTTTGATAAAGCCAGATGGCACAGTATAAGCACTACCGATTTTCCCCCAAAGGACAAATTTTTTGAAATGGAAGGTCCTATTGAGGTCTCCGGAATTTCGGGGATCATCGCTGATTATAAACCACATCTACATTTTACCTGTGCTAATTATAACAACAAACAGGTTGTCGCTGCCCACTTAGAGCCTGGATGCAAGACTCTGTATTTGACCGAGTTACTAATTATTAAGGTCAGCAATCTAAATCTTACTCGCAGGCTTAACGAAAAACTAAAAGTTGTACAGCTAAAAAAGAAGTAAAGTCTACTTATTTATGCCGAGAATATGGTGTTTTTGGTGAAGGTGCGCTTCGATGTCCTCCCTTCTCGGCAAGTTAGACTTAGGTGTTGTCACAATCTTTTCTTTGTCTTTACCACTACCTAGCTGATCCCAGAACTTCCAAAGCTGCTTTTGTCTGACCTTCGTCGATTTCCTCTCCTCTTCTTTAGGAAGTGAAGGAAGGGATGGTCGTGTCAAGCTCAATTGACATTTTAGAAAATTCTGTTAATAATTAAGATGCAAAAATAGGATATTATAATGTTTTTTGACAAAGTAAGATGGGAGGGAGTGACAATTCTAATTCTTGCTCTGTAGCAATGTATTGACCCAAGTCATCTTTACTTAATCCTCTATTAATCTTTCCCTACAGTAAGTGTCAAAAGGCCCAAGTATTGTTTCCACTACTTTGGGAATCCGAGGCTAGCCTGATGAATCCTGTCTATTCAAGTCTTGTTAAATCAAGGAAGACCCATCGGTACGGAAGAATTACTGCATAAGCCAATTAAAGCCATCCGGTGACGGATAGGTCAGAAAATTTATTCTAAGAATGAATGCACAGGACTAATAACGTAAATATAGTGATCTAAGCTGGTTAATTTTTACTGTGCTGTCAGCGGTTGGTGGTCATGCGGGTGAAAGCATAGGTGTGGTCAAGAACCAATAACCTTTCATAAAACTAAAGATTTGGAAGAAAACCTTTAGCCAATCATGCGGGTTGCTGAAAAGATGAACTGGTAGGTCTTTCAGAGTTTTGTGAAAGGCACAAAAATCAAGCAAAGGAGGTGATGAGAGGTACCAAGAACGGCTGCGTTAACTTTTTACAAGGAGGAAAGAGAAGATGAAAAAGAAAGGTTCACCGAGTTTGCTGGTAGGGGCGATCCTTATTATTAGTTTCGCTCTCACCGTGACGACGGCATGGGCAGTGGGTCCCGGCGATATTAAGTGGGACCAGCCGGTACCAATGGTTGAGAGAATAACAGGTCAAGGTCCTGTGGAGGTAATAGGCCCGGAATACAATGATTATGGAGTGACCCTAGCAGGAAAGAAAGGAATGCTTACCGGATACCAGCTTCCCGCAGGGTGGAAAGAGGCCATCGGGGACGTAAAAAAATTGGTACTCACCAACTCCGGCGGACTGCCTCATGATCCGGCCACTGTTTTAAATGCCAAGATATTTGAAAAGTTGACCGGCATTCACCTGGACATCATCGAAATGAAAGACCCTCTGCTCTGGCCGAAAACTCTGGCCGTACTAATGGCTAAATCAACTGATGTAGATATATTCTATTCTACCCGCTCAATGTTGGAGATACCTCACTTAAGTGCCGCCAGATGGATTTACCCTGTAGATGCATTATGGTCCCCTAAAGTGCAAGAGCTTTATCCGAAGAAAATACTAACAACCATACAGGGGATCGACGGCAGATTCTATGGCTCACCTTTTTGCCTCTGGGCCATGCATCTCTACTACAGACCCTCCTGGCTCGCAAAAGCTGCTGTGACAGTTCCCACGACCTGGCAGGACCTGGTTGTAGCAAGTAAAAAGGTTGATGAGTGGGCCAAAGCCAGTTTGGGTCCTGGTTATGCTGGTATGGTGTTCGCGGCGGGCGATCCTGACCAGCTACACAATATCTGGGCCCAGACCACCTTCTCTCAGGGCAAAAGAATCATGAAAGATAGGAGAGTTATCATTGACCCAGAAGCTTGGAAAATGGTGACCGACCTGTGGCTGAAGGGAGGCATGTCCAAAGAATCAACCGAGTATCTCTGGAGTATGGCACCAGAAGTATTCGCCAAGGGCAAAGCAGGTTTCGACATTACTGGCGGGGTTTACATGAAGATGTTTGCCAATCCTGAGTTTGGAACAGGTATACAGGGTGATTGGGATGTAACTCTCACCCCTGGCTGGAAGGGTATAGGTAACCGTGCAGTAAATGTGGCAGGAAACGATTCGTGGATGATAAACCCCTTCATCTCCCCTGAGAAAATAGCAGCCGGTATGCTGTGGTTTGACTATCAGAGAAGCTACCAGGCTCAGTTTAACGAGCTTTACCTGGAGGGAAACGAGTCCGTCATGAAGGCTGTGTATGATCATCCATCTGTGAAAGCGGAGGTAGAGCACCCTGAGCTGAGAGAAGCAACAGTAGCGGCACAAATCGGAGAATTGTATCCACCTGGAATGATGGAAGTATTGGACATTTTCAAGGAGTACCTCGAACGAGTTGTTTTGGAAGGGATGGATCCCACCGAGGCTCGGAAAAAAGCTCAAGAAGAGATCAATACAATAATGTAGTATTTGGTAAATTGTAGCGAATAGTGTTTTCTTGGAAGACGATAGAAAAGCAAAGGGATGACCACTATCCTAACCAGGCTGGTGGTCATCCCTCAAAAAGTGAAGCGATTAAACTTGAATAGTTATTCTCCTGTGAGTTAAAGCTTCAAAAAGATCTGCGGGAGCTGAAACTATGAGAATATCTAATAGCAAGTACGGGGTTATTCTCAGTACTCCTGGTCTTTTCATAATTATAGCTTTAGTAATTTTTCCCGTAATCACTCTTTTTGTAACAAGTTTCCTGCGGTACACCAGCATGTATCCAATAACTTTCACAGGATTTAAAAATTACAAGTACATCTTCAATGATCGTCTCTTTTGGCTGGCTTTGCAAAAAACGGTGGTATACGCTGCAGGGGTGACAGGTTTAACATTCTGTGGGGGGGTAATTTTAGCTTTACTTTTATCCAAAATCACCAGAGGTTCAGGGGTTTTTAGGTCGCTGGCTATGTTCTCCTGGGCAGTACCTTTAATCATTTCTGGTTTTATATGGAAATGGATGTTTAACCCCGACGTTGGTGTATTCAGTGATTTTCTCATGAAACTGAGGTTGATCTCCGAACCTCTTCCCGTTTTTTCCGATCCAGCCCTGGCCATGGTAGGATGTGTAGTAGCCGATGCTTGGGTTCGAATTCCATTTATGTGCATTTTTACCCTGGCCGGTATAGAAAGTATTCCACAAGAGTTGTATGACGCAGCTAAAGTAGATGGAGCCGACTGTATTGGCGCCTTCAGGCACATAACTTTGCCGCTTATAAAGCGCATGACACTTATTGGATTGCTCATAACCAGTATGTTTACCTTTAGAACTATTGATGTAATATTTTCTATGACCGAAGGTGGGCCGGCAAGAGCTACATATGTTTTGGGATACTACATCATCGATCAGCTCTGGCTTAGGGTCAACTATGGCACCGGATCGGCAACTGGTGTTATAATGTTACTTTTAATCTCGAGTTTTGCTGGTTTCTATGTATATCTAATCTTTAAGAAGGAGTGAAAATGAGGCTGAGAGATACTATGGCTAAAATCTTAGAAAAACCTTCTACATCATATCTTTTGCTTATCATAATTCTGATCATTATGCTCTCACCTATAATTTTTACGGCCTTTACCTCCTTTAAGCCGCGTGCAGAAACATTTAGGTGGCCTCCAACTTATTTTCCCAAAAAACCTACCCCTCAGGCTTACGAAGAGGTAATTTTCAGAAGCCCCATGCCAAGACACCTTCTGAACTCATTAATTATTGCTGTGGGAACTACAGCTATGGTTATGGCTGGAGGGCTTTTTACTGCCTATGGTCTAAGTCAATATAAATTTAAAGGCTCGGAGACAGTGCTTCTTGTCTTCATAGCAACTCGTATAACCCCACCCATCTCGTTGTTAGTGCCGTTTTATATCATTATGAGTTTCCTCAAGCTAATAAATACTTATGCTTGTCTAATCATCCTCAACACTTTTCTATGCTATCCCTTAGCTGTATGGATGATTAAGTCATTTTTCGATGCATTCCCGCGAGATTTAATAGATTCGGCAATCGTAGATGGCTGCACCAGAACCCGTGCTTTCTTAAAGATCGTGGTACCCATCTCTGCCATCGGAATAGCTGCTGTGGCGATAATAACGTTTCTTTGGACGTGGAACGAATTTCTCTACGCCATCATATTTACAAATACCCGAGCAGTACAACCCATAACCGTAGGTGCTCATTATTTCGTAGGCGATGAACTCGTGCAGTGGGATTCCTTAGCCGCTACAGCTATGTTTACGGCCTTGCCAGGTCTAATATTTTTTTCAATTGCTCAAAGAGCCATCGTAAAAGGATTAACTTCAGGTGCTGTTAAGGGATAGAAAGTTCTCCCTTTTAGTTTTAGGAAGACGCAGAAAAGAGAGCAGGACTTGATAGTAGCAGGAAATTATCAGTATTTGGAAGATTTATACAGGTATCGAGGGACTTTCCCCAAAGAGAGCGTATAGTAAAACCCTAAACGACTACCACTTTCAGATTTACTCTATACGCTCTACGCTACCCGCTATACTAATACAGCGACGAAGGGGGCCTAGTCCCGAGATCTGCTTGCTATTGAAGTCTAGGAAGCACATCACCTCCGAAATCTATAACCCCTATTTTCGAGGTTTTCCCCTCTTTTTTAAAAGCAATTTCCAGGGCTTCCTCTATGCTTCCGGCGTGCCTGAATCCCAATCTTTCCTTTTGTTCTACCGACAACCCGTCGGAGACACAAATGACTTCGGAGCGCTCCATTATTAACGCATGTTGAAGTAAAGTAGAGGCACAAACAAGATCCTCAATCTTATTTTCCTTGATTAGTTTCTTTATCTCCTCATACGGTTTATCTGCATGTTTTTCGACCTCAGAATGGGAAGGCGAGATTCCATCGGGGAAAGGGGCTAAGAAAATGACGGTACCTTTTTCTCTAAGACCATGCTGAGCATAAGAGAGAGGCTTGAGACCCTGCCAGTAATCTATGTCTGCTGGATAAGCGCTTACGATAACAATATCGGCTACCCCAGGGATCTTGCGCTCGTAAACTCTCTTTGCTACCTTTACTCCCTCTCTATGAGCTTTAACTTGGTTGCCAGAGACAACTCTGACTATCTCTTTCCTGCCATTGAGTACTACATTAATAATGAAATTCAACCCCACAATTTCTGCCACTTTCTCCATCTCCCGTCTTACCTCATTTTCTACATCTCCGACAAGCTTCAGGAATTCGTTGTTATACATGGGAAGAAGGTGAGTTTTTCCCGTGGTTTCCCAGCCACAAATTCCTGGTTGAACCGCTTTACCTCCTCCCCCGTACCCGGCAAGACAGTGAGGAACAATACTACCCACGGCTATTAAGCAGTCTGCCTGGTGGGCGAGTTTATTTACGGTAACCGGTATCCCACTGAGAGTTGAGCCTATATTAACCAGATTGGTTTTATCTTCCCACTCGTGGTTCACCACCTTTACTCTTTCGGTTACCTTCTTTCCGTAGCAATCTTCTATCTCTTTCTCACTCATATAACGATGAGTTCCCAGGGCAACAAGAACTGTTATATCCTTGTCCGGAATCCCTGCCTTATTTAGTTCATCCAGGACCACCGGAAATATCCTTTTCCTGGGGGTGGGTCGGGTTACGTCGTCCCCTATGATAACAACTTTCTCCCCCCTTTTTACCTGTTCAGATAGCGGAGCTGAAGAAATGGGGTTTTTTAGGGACTCTCTGATTGACCCTTTCTCATCCTTTATTCCAGGGAGATCCGCTGGCCTTATGGCATATATAAGATTTTCGCGAGAAATCTTTATCTGAGTCTCCCCCTCTTTATACCTTAAGGTTAACTTCTCTTGCATTTCTTCCCCCTTTCTTACCCGTCAACTTAGATATTCGTTTACATTCTACAAGGTATTTACCCCTCCGTCAATTCACCTGAGGAGTCAGGTCTTGAATTGTGAATTTGATTCTTGGAGTAAGACCGTAGAAGCTGCGGTGTTAATGGTTTTGGTACGCATGGTCTGAAAACCAGAGGTGAGTAGAGCCGTTGCAAGGATAGTCCAGCAGGAAAGTTTCGAAAATCAAGACCTGGCCCCACGGGTAGAGCGACGGAGGGGGCTTAGTCCTCAGATATTTCTTGACGGAGTGTGGGGATAATATACAATTCAAAAAAGATTATACCTTACAAATCTTAAAGAAATGTCTGAAATTATCAAGAAAACCAAAGTGGGGTCTCCTATGAAAAAAGTCCTTTTATCTCAACCTATTCAGGAAGCGGGGATGAAATTGCTGGAAGGAAAAGTTGAAATAATCATCGCTCCGGACACTTCTGAGGAAACAATGCGCAAATTATGCAGAGATGTTCATGGTATTGTACTTCGTACCACATCCCGGGTGGGCAAAGAAGTAATTGCAGAAGCAAAAAGCCTTCAAATTATCTCCCGAACAGGGGCCGGGGTAGACAATGTGGATGTTCAAGCAGCCACCAAAAGAGGAATACTGGTATGTAACCTCCCCGGGGTTAATAGTTTATCGGTGGCTGAACATACAGTTACCTTTATTCTCGCGCTGGCAAAGCGTTTAAGGTCTATGGATGAATCTACTCGAAGAGGAAATTGGAGCAGCCGAAATAGGTACGAAGCCGTAGACCTGAAGGGTAAGGTTCTGGGATTAATTGGAGTAGGTAAAATAGGCTCCAGGGTTGCCAAGATGTGTCAGAGCGCCTTTAATATGAAGATCCTGGGATACGACCCTTTTATCTCCCAGGGTGGAGAGACAAAATGGGGCATTCGATTTTGCAGGGAGATTCGGTGGGTTTTTGAGGAAGCTGACTTTGTATCCGTACATGTGTCAGGTACTGCTCAAACCCGCAACCTGATTGGCTGGGATCTGTTAAGCAGGATGAAAAAATCTGCCTACTTTATCAATACCTCCAGGGGAGGGGTGGTAGATGAGGAGGCTTTAACCAATGCTCTCAAAGAAGGAAAAATAGCTGGAGCTGCCCTGGATGTATTTAGTGAAGAACCCCCCTCTAAGAATAATCCTCTCTTAGAGATGGAAAATATTCTCCTCTCACCTCACTCAGCATCGCTAACCAAGGAATGTGTTGTGAGTCTGGCCAGGGGGGCTGCCCAGGCGATCCTCGATTTTTTTTCGGGTAAACTCCCAGAGAACATCTTTAACAGAAAGGGCCTAGAAGAAGCTGGCTTTATCAAAGAAGACCAACTTATTAAAAAAGCTTAACGCCAAGGAGCCTTTGAGTTGAATGAAAAATCCTCCATATTGGCTTTAGACATTGGGACATCTTCGTTGAAAGTTGGATTGTTTAATAGACGCCTTCAGATGCTAACTACCCGCAGGGTTGAGTATTCTTACTATTCCTCTGGAATGTGCTTCCAGCTAGAGCCGGAAAAGGTATGGAAAGCTTTTTTGAAAGTGATGGAACCACTGAGAGACTATTTGAACAGAGTGGAGCTGGTGGTACCCTGTGTGTTCAGT
>JBHIEA010000016.1:0-18182 GCA_046760365.1 bacterium | reverse complement strand
TGCTCAGTGGTGGCTTACAATTATTTTGATTTTGATATGGTGGAAGTAGCTCATGGAAGAGCTCCTGCGGTAGCCACCGGGATAAAAAGAGCTCGTCCTGACAGGGTTGTCTTTACCTACCAAGGAGATGGGGATCTAGCTTCCATAGGAACAGCCGAGATTGTTCATGCTGCCTCCCGAGGCGAGGCTTTTACCGTAATCTTCATCAACAACGCCACCTATGGGATGACTGGAGGACAGATGGCCCCCACTACTCTGATAGGCCAGAAGACCACCACCACTCCTTTTGGCAGGGAGGTTAAGGAGGCCGGCTACCCTTTGAAGGTATGTGAGCTACTCTCATCCTTACCGGGAGCGGCCTATTTAGAAAGAGTGGCGGTGAATAGTCCAGTTAATATAAGAACCACAAAGAAAGCTGTTAGGAAAGGCTTTAGCGTCCAGATTGAGCGAGAAAAATTTGCTCTGGTGGAAATTCTTTCCCCCTGTCCTACCTGCTGGAGGCTCTCACCCCTAGATTCTCTCAAATGGATGGAAGAAAACCTAATCCCCTACTATCCTCTGGGAGTGATAAAGAACGAAGCTAGCCTCCCAATAAAGTCTTAGATTAGTGCCCTTCCTTGAAGAAAGCTGCCAGAAAAATCTGCTAGATTCAACCAGTTCCGGCCTGTCTTTGTAAAATCAACTTTAAACGATCTCTTTTGGAAATAATAAGAAATGCAAATTAGTAAGAGATGAATGAATAGAGGGCTTCCCAAAATTTTACCTGAAATCTTAAGCTCTGCCATGCAAAGGTCCTTTTCCAATTTCTCATCCTCCCAATTCCTCTTCAATTCAGTGCCTTGGAAAAAACGACATGACATTTTGGAGGATATCGAGAAAAAATTTGGGTTGACAAAATTTTTTTTATTACTATGATATTTATTGCTATTAGTAAAATTTCTTTATGAATGATAAAAAATAGAGACGAAAGGTGTCTTGGAACGACGAGCTTCAACTATACGGAGTTAAATCATGGGCTTAGGAGAAAAAATTAGAAGCCGAAGAATGGAATTGGGTTTAAAAGGTATGGACCTGGCAGAAAAAAGCGGCCTCAGTTCTGGCTTTATTAGCCAAATTGAACGAGGCCTGGTGAATCCTTCTGTAAGTACTTTGAAAAAAATTGGAGATGCACTAAACATACCTATAGGAGCTCTTTTCGAAGAGATAACTCCTGAAGAGGAAAAGAAAGAATTTTCTGTGAGTAAATCACCTATTGTACATGAGAATCAGCGAAAAATACTCTCTCCCAATAAAGGAGTCACTTTTTATCTTCTCAATCCAGACATGACTGGAGACATCGAGTTTATATTAGATATTTTTGAGCCTGGAGCAACTACAGGGGAAGAGCTTTACTCTCATGCAGGAGAAGAATGCGGACTAATCTTGGAGGGAGAACTTGAGGTTCAATTGGAAGATAAGAAATATCTTTTAAAAAAAGGAGATAGCATTACCTTTAAATCTACGATTCTCCATAAAAAAACAAATCCAGGAGAATTCAAATCTATTTCCATTTGGGCAAATACTCCTCCCTGGTTCTAAAAAATGAGCATTTCAGCCAATAAAATCAAGGAATTAGAGAAAATAGCAAAATCCATACGTAGGAATCTACTGAAGGCCATTTATGAAGGGAAAATGGGCCATCCAGGAGGATCTCTTTCTGCAACAGATATTTTGGTCTTTTTATATTTTTCAAAACTACGCCTCTTCCCCGAGAATCCAAATCACAAAGGTAGAGATATTTTTATCCTTTCTAAAGGACATGCAGCCTCAGCCCTTTATGCAGTCCTGGCGAAAAGAGGATTTTTCTCTAAGGACCTTCTAAAAACTTTTGGTAAGATAAATAGCTGCCTGCAGGTCCATCCAGATATGACAAAGGTTCCCGGTGTCGAGATCTCCACCGGTGCCCTAGGAATGGGACTCTCAGTTGGTGTAGGGGTAGCACTAGCTTCTCGCATGGATGGCTTAAGAAACAGGGTATATGTATTGATAGGAGATGGGGAGATGCAATCAGGACAGATCTGGGAAGCTTCCATCTGTGCCTCTCATTATAAACTGGATAATCTTGTGGCAATTTTAGACTATAATAAAATTCAATTGTTGGGTCCTGTAACCGAGATAATGGCAATAGAACCTGTAGTTGAAAAATGGAAGGCAAGAGGATGGGAAGTTATAGAAATAGATGGACATAGCATGAGAGAAATTGATGAGGCTCTTCGAAAAGCTGAAAGAATTAAAGGAAAACCATCTATAATCATCGCCCATACCATAAAGGGTAAGGGGGTCTCTTTCATGGAAAATACAGCCAAGTGGCACGGGGGATCACCCACAGAAGAAGAGTTAAAAAGAGCCTTGGAAGAGCTTAAGAATTAACTAAAGATGGCACAGATAAGAGAAGCTTTTGGTAGAGCTTTAGTTGAAGTAGGAAGAGAAAATCCTAATGTAGTGGTATTAGATGCAGATCTTGCAACCTCCACTAAAGTTACCTGGTTTGCTGAGGAATTTCCCCAGCGTTTTTTCGAGATGGGGGTTTGTGAGCAGAATATGATTGGAGTGGCTGCAGGATTGGCTAGAATGGGAAAAATACCATTTACAAGTACATTTGGAGTTTTTGCTTCCAAGCGTGCCTGTGACCAAGTATCTATACTGGTAGCCTATCCTCACCTGAACGTAAAGATTGTCGGTGCCTATAGTGGAATTGTAAGTGGTAATAATGGGGCAACGCATCAGGCTATCGAAGATGTAGCAATTATGAGAGTAATGCCTGGTATGGTGGTTATTGATCCTGCTGATGAGGTAGAGATGGCTCAAGCTGTTAAGGCCATAGTTGAATATGATGGACCTGTGTATTTGAGATTAACCCGGGATGAGTGGCCACTGGTTTCTCCTCCTAACTATCAGTTTCGTATTGGTAAGGCTTGTATAGTAAGAGAAGGAGAAGATGTAACTTTAATTGGAAGCGGGATGATGGTCTCTCAGTGTATGGAAGCAGCAAAAATTTTAGCCCAAGAGGGAGTCGAGTCAAAAGTAATAAATTTATCTACTATAAAACCTGTTGACGTAGAATGTGTTGTAAAGGCTGCTCAGGAGACACAATGTATTGTTACAGCTGAGAATCACACTATTTTAGGAGGGTTAGGTAGCGCCGTTGCAGAGGTTCTGGTAGAGAATGAACCTGTACCACTTATTAGGGTTGGACTGCAAGATACTTTTGGTGAATGTGGAACTAACGAGGAGTTATTAGACAAATACGGTATCTCACCCAAACATATTGCTAAAGCAGCCCAAGAGGTAATTAAAAAGAAGTCATCAACAGAGCACTTGAAGAGTAGTAGCTAAAATCAAAATAAGATGTTTCGTTAGAAACATCATGCCAGGAGTGAAAGATGAGTAAGTGGAAATTACCACCTAATGGTGGGCAAATGGATTTACCTACAGGAATTTATTACCAAACCATGACTGGCCATGAAGTTCAAGAACGGTTAAAGAAGAATGATCTAATTATTTTACCTGTTGGGAGCACAGAGAATCATGGTCCTAATGCTTGCTCTGGAGAGGACACCTTCTTAGTTACTCGAATGGCAGAGCAAATTGCTAAGGCTACAGGCTGTACTATTGCCGAGCCAATTTGGTATGGTTCTCATCCTTTTCATCACCTGGGTATGCCAGGAACCATTATGATTCCTGAGGAGGATTTGGCAGCCTATCTTAGAGCAGTGATTGCCGGTTTCTGGAACACAGGATTTCGTAAACAAATCTTTTTCAATGGACATGCACAGGATTACGTTATTCCATTAGCTATTCATCAATTCGCTAAGAAGTATCAAGTTCCTGCTATCCTGGTTAACGTGAGCTGGTGGTTTGTGATTCCAGAGCATATTCGTGATAAAGCCTACGGAGGCCCTTTTGAAACACCTTTTGTTCATGCCGATGAATGTGAAACTTCTTTTTCTCAAGCTCTTTTTCCGGAGATGATTGATCAGAGATATGCTGTGGCGACAAAGCCGATGAAGATTTTCCCTGAAGGGCATGTTGATAAATCAGGAAACGCTTATGATTTACCAATTCCCTTTTGGCAGCAGGTAGGTGCATCGGCTATTGAAGTAGTGTCCACTCCCGAAGGTATTGTTGGTGATGCTACCCTGGCAGATCCAGAGAAGGCAAAGCCGGGTTTAAATGCCATCATGGACTATATTGAAAAGTTAATTAACGATATTATGAAAATGTATCCGGCTGGCAAGCTACCACCAATCGAGGCTATGAGTATGCGAGATAAGAAAGAGATTGAAGATGTAATTAAAGGTCCCTTAAATGGTGGAAAACACATTTATACCCTGGGTTATCCGACCTAGGTTAATAAAATGAAAATCTAGAAAATAAAAAAGGCAAAGGAGTATGAATAGACCAAATAAAGTAGGGGCAGTAGTGATGACAGGCCCAGGTAAAGTAAAATATCAGAAACTTCCTTATCCTGATCATTTGGAGCCAGGGGCTCTGATCATAAAAATGGAAATGTCTGGAATCTGTGGAACAGATAAGCACGCTTTTGATGGAGATGTAACTCTTTATGGAGGTACAGAAGCAGAGCAAGATATGGTTTATCCTTGTGTTCATGGCCATGAGAACTCAGGTATTGTATTTGAAATGAATGGTAAAGGTAGGGAAATTGAATATTCTGGGAAAGAACTGAAAGAAGGGGACAGAGTCACCAATTGCCCTAACATTATCTGCGGTCACTGCTGGTATTGCCGAAGAATCCATGCCTATCCATTCTGTAGCAACCATCAAGGAATTGGCATGACCTACCCCTGTAATAGATTTCCTTATTTAACTGGGGGATGGGCAGAATATTTATATCTTCCTCCTAAGACATGGGTGTACAAGGTTCCAGATGGATTGACTGTTGAGGAAACTGCATTGACAGAGCTCTTTGTGGTTACGGCTCTATTGGATCGGGCTAAAATGTATTCCCAAGTTGATGCTAGAGGATTCGGTTTCGGGGATACGGTGATTATCCAGGGACTTGGTGCCGTCGGTATGATGATGGCTGCAAAAGCTCGTTTACTGGGAGCAGGTAAAATTATTGGTCTTGATAGAATGGATTACAAATTAGAACTAGCCAAAGAGTTTGGGGCTGACCTAACGATAGATGTTTCTAAGATGTTAGATGATGAATTAGTGCAGTATATACGGGATGAAACAGAGGGAAGAGGAGCAGATGTGGTTGTAGAAGTAGTTGGGCGTCCAGAAGTTCTAGATGTAGGTCTTCGCATGCTTCGTCGGGGAGGAACTTATTGTGAGACGGGGAATTTTGTGGATACGGGTAATGTGACACTCAATGTACACCGCCATATTGCAGCGAAAAATGTTCTTCTTATTGGAAATACCAATCATCCTCATGATGGATATTACAGAGCAATGGAAATGATGATCCGGAATAGGAAAACTTTTCCCTGGAGCAAATTAATCACTCATCGTTTTCATCTAAAACAGGCCAAAGAAGCGCTGAAAAAGGCTTATGAACCAGATGCACTTAAGGTTGTGTTTATATCTCAAATTAGAAAAGAACATCCTCATAGGGGATCCTGCCAAGCAAATGATGTTAAGATATAAGGAGCAATTTCCCTTTGAGAAATTGATCACCCACATATTTTTGTTGAATGATGCCGAAGAAGCTATGAAGAAGTTCTTCGAACTCGACTGTTTAAAGATGGAATCTAAGCCGTAGAGAGATAAAGGAATGATAATGGATTTCCATACGCTCATGGGAAAGTACAAAACGGCTATTTATTGCAAAAAGTAAAGGCCAGTCGCTTGATTTGAAAACTCTAAATATTTGAGAATGTAATGAAGATAAAGAAGAAGGATGTGTCTATTTCTAGAAAGTCAATAGCCTCAATGAGAAGAGAAGTTGGTAGTTTTTTGGATCACACATTTGGCTTATTAAAGAGACTCGGACCTTTAATGGGTCTAGTAGGACTCTGGATTTTTCTTTCATTAACCCAATCACGTTTTCTCACTCCGATCAATATAGAACACATTGCTCTACAAACTTCAACATTAATAATACTTGCTACCGGGATGACCTTTGTAATAATTAGTGGTGAGATAGACTTATCGGTGGGAGCAATAATGGCATGGAGTGGCTGTGTTACAGCCTATATGGTTATTTTGGCTAAAGTCAACTGGATCTTAGGGATCTTAATCGGGCTGGGGGCGGGAACCTTGGGAGGAGTGATAAGTGGATTCTTTGTTGCAAGATTCGGAATTCCTGCCTTTATCACCTCTCTTGTAATAGCCAATGTTTATCGT
The DNA here is from genome assembly GCA_046760365.1 of bacterium. Lineage (GTDB taxonomy): Bacteria > Aerophobota > Aerophobia > Aerophobales > AE-B3A > AE-B3B. The sequence continues at coordinate 11,834 of JBHIEA010000016.1, read as the reverse complement.
GGTTTTGCGCTCATCATAACCGAGGGCCAAGCAATATGGGGATTTCCTAAACCCGTGGCGTTTATTGGGCAGGGTAAAATAGGTCCCTTCCCTACACCTGTAATTATCGCTATTGTGGTAGTGTTAGCATCTCAATTCGTCCTAATTAGAAGGAGATTTGGGCTTTATTGTTATGCAACGGGAGGCAACAAAGAAGCTACGAGAAACTGTGGCATTAACCCCTCGGCTATAAAGTGGGCAGCATTAGTGACGTGTAGTTTTCTGGCCAGCATTGCTGGGATCATTAGTGCTGGCAGAATGGATGCAGCGCATGCAATGATAGGTGGAGAAGATGACTTAATGAACACTATTGCCGCAGTAGTAATCGGAGGAACTTCTTTGATGGGAGGAGTGGGAACTTTATTAGGCAGCGTAATTGGGGCTCTTATTATTGGAACTATGAGGAACGGGCTAAATCTTCTGGGGATTTCCACTTATTGGCAATTCGTCTGCATCGGCATAATAATTTTATTGGCTGTGTTGGCTAAATATTGGAAGGTTATCAGGCCAGGATAGAATGAGAAAAGAAAAATATGAAGAGGAGTCTTTGCACCCGGTTTGGAAAGAAAGGGCCAAGTTAAGCTATTCAACAGTAGAGAAATACGGTGCCACGCAAAGAATCACAGAGAAAGATGTAGCTCAGGTCATGAAAGGTGCTATTGATATTCATGTTCATGGATATCCAGAAGCTTTAGTAGATACAGGATGGGATTTTGCAGAAATTGCAAAACGAGCATATGATGCCGACATGAGAGCAATTGTTTGTAAAAGTATGTACTCTGATACGGCTCCTATGGCTTATTTTGTTCAACAGGTAATAGATGACTATGCCGAAAATCATACTACCACTTCTCCTCATGCTTTTAATGTATTTGGGGGGATAGTCCTTAATTACTCGGTGGGTGGGCTAAATCCTATAGCCGTAAAGACTTCCGCTAAGCTTGGTGCTAAGATTGTGTGGCTTCCAAGTCATGATTCTGCACATCACAAAAAAGTTTTGGGTGAACAAGGAGGAATAGAGGTTCTAACAGGCAATGATGAGGTCCGTCCACAACTCAAGGAGATATTCAAAATTATTGTGGACTACGACATTATTTTAGACCTCTGTCATACCTCCACAAAGGAGAGAATGATCATCACCGAAGAGGCGAAAAAATTTGGAGTAAAAAAAATTCTGATAACTCACCCCCAGTGGAGTGTTAATAGAGCCTTACCAGACCAGCAAGTCGAAATGGCTAAATTGGGAGCATATATAGGCTTGTATCTGTATGGTGCCATTCCTCACTTTAATAATCCTACTTGTGACAGAACAGAGTTCTTAGAGATTATCGAAAAAATAGGAGCGGACAAGACGGTTCTGGCGACAGATTTTGGTTCCATGTTAAACCCTCATCCAGTGGAAGGAATGAAACTCTACATCAGATTGCTAATAGCCTCAGGAATTAGTAAAGAATCACTTGACATTATGCTAAAGAAAAATCCTGCTTGGCTACTGGGGATAAAATACAAATAGGCAATAGACAGATAGGCTAATAGGAGAGGAGGTGCATGGCCTGTCCAGAAATTAAGTAAAGGAGGAAAGTAATGAAAAAAAGGGTAACAGTGTTGATGTTGGCGTTGGCTTTGACGCTAGGGTTAGTTATGAGTGGTGTAGCTTCAGGAAGTGCCAGCGCGGCAGAGAAAAAGGTTGTTTTGGGATTGACCCTCGAGCATCTAGGTAATCCGTTCTATGCTACTCTGAAGAAAGCAGCTGGAGAACAAGCCAAGAAGATGGGAGTGGAGATAATTACTTTAGGGGTAAGGTATAGCACCGATATCGAGAGTCAAGTCAGACTTCTTGAGGACTTTATCGCAAAAGGGGTAGACGTGGTAGGGTATGCTGCTGTAGACTCGGACGCTATAGTACCGGCTTTGAAAAAAGTTAAGGCAGCAGGAATTCCCATCATTTGTGTAGATACCAAAGCGAACTGGGGTGGGGACGAGACTTATATTTCCACTGACAACTATCTTGGTGGATACTACGGTGGTATGTGGTTAGCTGAAGCAATAGGTAAGAAAGGCAAGATCGGAATAGTAGAAGGAACCCCTTCTTATGTATGTCTATTGAGGAAAAAGGGGTTCACTGAGGCCTTGAAGCTATATCCCGATGTAGAAATTCGAGTGATTCTTGCGGCTAATTGGAGGAGAGACTTGGGTCTGAAAGTCACCGAGGACATGATAACAGGATTTCCGGATCTACAAGGAATTTTCTTCCTCAACGACGAAATGGCTATGGGAGGAATTCAGGCTCTTCGTACTGCCGGTCGAGATGATGTTATTACCCTTGGATATAACGGGTCACCAGACGCAATCCAAGCGGTTTACGAAGGAAAATTGGACGCTGACGTTGTTCAATATCCGGAACGAATGGGACGACTTTTTGTCATCAAAGCTTTGGAAGTATTGGAAGGGAAGAAACTACCAGAGTATATTAACTCGGGTGTAGGTGTGGTAGACACTGATGAGCTACAAAAAAGCTACGCGGTGATCACCGGAGAGTTCATGAAGTAACAAGGCGTAAAACAGGCCATGCCTCCTCTCCTCGTTTTAGCGACCTATACCAGGGACGCAACAGAAAATCTGGCTCAGAAAGATATTTCTAGAGCAAAAGTTGAGTCTTAAAGGAAGTAAGCACGGAGTACCCTATGGGAAATTTCTTACTAGAGATGAGACATATATCTAAAAGATTTGGCTCAGTACAAGCATTGAGTAATGTGGACCTTGATCTGGGTTCTCCTGAAGTGTTGGGTCTGGTTGGAGATAACGCTGCAGGGAAATCAACGTTGATGAAAATCTTAAGTGGGGTGTATCCTCCTGATGAAGGAAAAATCATTGTCAAAGACCAGGAAGTGAAAATCCATTCTCCAAGAGATGCAAGAAACCTAGGAATCTGGATGGTCTTCCAGGATCTAGCGTTAATTGAAGATCTTAGCGTTACCGAGAATATGTTCCTTGGGAGGGAACTTGAGTCCTCGGTTTTGGGAATAAAGTTTCGAGATATTCGTAAGATGCGAAGACGAACCCGCGGGATCCTAAAATCTTTAAGTGTAGCTATTGGTGAACGAAGAAAAGTTAGGCTTCTTTCCGGAGGACAACGTGCTGAAGTAGCAATAGGGAGAACGCTTATAGAGAGTCCAAGAGTTATCATTATGGACGAGCCTACTGCTCCTTTAGGTGTAGAAGCCGTTAAGAGACTACTGTTGGTCATTAAAGACCTAAAAGCAAAGGGGCACTCTATCATATTCATAAGTCACAGACTGGAAGATGTCTTTACAGTATCGGATCGGATTATGGTCTTAAGAACCGGCCGAAAGGTAGCTTGTAAGAAGAAAGATGAGGTAACTCGCGAAGAAATCGTGGATCATATGATGGGAGTACGAAGAAATAAGAATAACTAGGATCGTAAACTAGAGAATTCTAAGAAATCTAAGAAAGGAGTGAGTGGAAGGAAAATATTTATTTATCTGATCTCGGAGGTAGACAAAGTGGAAATTGGATGCAACACAGTAGATTTTCGAAAGTATCCGCTAGAGACTGCACTAGAAAAAATTGCAAATGCGGGATATGAGTATGTGGAGGTTGAGGGGAACCTCTCATGGTGTCCTCACGCAGACCCTTATAAGGATGATCCAATTAGATTTAAAGAGAAGATTAACAACTTTGGTTTCGAAGGAGTCTCTGCAATAGGGATACACCGGGAATTAATTACGGATAAGTACGCAGTAAAGGATATTCATCAGGGAATTGTTTGGGGAAAAGCTGCGGAAATACCTATAGTTCTTACAGGTGAAGGGAGACTCCCGCAAGGAATGACGGAAGAAGAGGGTTTGGAGATTTTGAAACCTCGATTGGAGAAAATAATAGAAAAAGCAGAAGAAGAAAGTATCTACCTGGCTATAGAAACCCACGGGAGTATTTCACTGAGTCCAGGGGGATTACCAAAGATACTTTCCTTGGTTTCTTCGAAGTGGCTGGGAGTTAACTTTGACACAGCCAATCCACATAGAGGTGACTACGTTGGCACAAGTCGTGAAGGTTATGCCTGGAAGTTAGATGGTGCAAAAAGAGGAGATGAAGTAGCAACCTTAATTCCGGTTGCTCATTATGTAAAGCATGTACATATCAAAGATGTGGTTGGGAGAAGAGCAGTAACACTAGGACAAGGTGAGGTTAATTTGAAAGAATGTCTTCAAATTCTTAAGCAAAATAACTATGAGGGAGTACTTTCATACGAGACTGAGGGAGAAGACCCACTTGAAATAAGTCAGAGAATGATAGAAGAAAGTCGAAGGTATTTAATGCAACTTTTGGAAGAGCTATGATCAGTTATTAACGAGAACTTCTTGAAATATTTTACTTACAAAAATTTAGAGGTAGTTTACTATGGGGACAAATGGCCCTCCGGTAAACCACCTCAAAATATAATATTATGATAATAGATATTCACGCTCATGTAGAATATAAGAACGCGAATGAGAGATATTCACCAAAGGAATTTATAGTTGGAATGGATAAAGGAGGTATAGATAAATCCATAATTCTGGGGTGTGATCACGGTAGTTTTGCCTTAACAAATTTTGAAGATAATGAAGTAGCCTCTTTCTGCCAAAAGTATCCGGATCGACTGGTTGGTTTCGCCTCGGTTCATCCTCATAGATTTAATCCTCATTTGAAAGTTGAACGAGCAGTGAAAAAACTGGGATTAAGAGGCGTGAAATTATACCCTCATGCTGGCTTCTATGCTAATGATTTGCGTTTGGATCTTGTTTATGAAAAATGTATGGAATTGAATATTCCTGTAATGATTCACACAGGTGTTAAAGCTCTTCAGAGACAGTATTTAAAATATAATAATCCTATTTATATAGATGATGTTGTAACGAGGTTTCCAAAACTTAAGGTTATTATGTGCCATGGAGGTTTTCCGTGGTGTGATGAATTTTTAGCAGTTGCTTATTCAGCTCCTAATGTCTGGGTAGATATAACTTTCTTGGATTATACCGAAAATGCTTTTAAAAAGAGAGGATTATGTGAAAGAATTATGAAAAATTTAGTGGAAGTTATAGGTCCCAAAAGGTTACTTTGGGGCTCCGAAGGGCCCTTTATGAACCTTCCTCTTTTTGGTCACCATACACCTGATTATTATATCAGATCTCAGAATTTTTTAGTTAAGCGATTTGATTTTCTTAGTGAGGAAGACAAAACGGATATTCTGGGAAATAATGCAGCTAGACTGCTGAACATTCAATTGTAAGAAGAATGTAGCTTAAGGGCGTGAGGATCGAGATGAAAAGAAGAGCCTTGTAAGGTTGGAAGAGAGGAAATAAGTAATTCCTTTGCTTTAAGTATTGCTTTATCGCCGGAAAAGTCTGGTTTTGGTTTCCTTATTTTTGCAGATGATATTGAAAGAGGGATAAAAAATGCTGCTCAAGTGGGGTTTAGCGCTGTAGAACTAAGTTTAAGAGATAATGATTCTGATACCTCATAGGAAATTCTAATTATTCTCATACTGGATACCGTCAAGCAAATGATGTTAAGATACAATAGGCAATTCACTTTGAAAATTTATTAATTGCTCGTGCATTTTCACTGAATGAGGCTAAAGAAGCTGCGAAGAAATCCTTCGAGCTATATTCTTTAAAAGTAGAGTTTGTCTCTCTCGTAGAGAGGACAGAGAACTTAGTTTTATTAAGGTGGGAAGATGAAAGAAGGCGGACAATTACTCGAAAAAAATACAAAAACAGAGGAAGAGCTGCAAAAGCCTATTTTAGAGGTAAAAGGAATAACAAAACGATTTGGAGGAATCGTAGCATTAGAAAAAGTGGATCTTAAACTTCATCCTAATGAGGTTTTGGCACTTCTTGGAGATAATGGAGCAGGAAAAACAACTTTAATAAAAGTTATCTGTGGAGCATATTATCCTAATGAAGGAAAAATTTTTGTAGAAGGTAAAGAAGGGAAAATTACCAATCCCGAAGAAGCAGCAAATTTGGGGATCGAGACAATATACCAAGATCTGGCTTTATTTGATGTTCTTGATATCCCGACCAATCTCTTTATGGGAAGAGAGATCGAACGATCTCTCCGGATACTTGATAAAAAGAAGATGAAAAAAAAATCCTGGGATATTCTTAAGAAGTTAAAAATTGAGATTAAATCTATAAATCAGAGAGTAGAGAATCTTTCAGGGGGACAACGACATGCAGTCGCTATTGGGAGAGCTATTTATGTAGGTAATGTGCCAAAAATCATTCTTATGGATGAGCCAACCGCTGGTTTAGGAGCAAAGGAAAGCGATAAGCTACTTGACCTTATAAAGGAATTGAGAGAAAAGGGAATCTCGGTAATACTAATAAGTCATAACCTGCAGCATGTTTTTGCTGTTGCAGACCGTGCTGTTGTCTTAAGAAGTGGCAAGGTAGTAGGAGAAAAAAAAATTGTGGAAACGAGCACTGCTGAGCTTATACAAATGATGATAGGATGAGCTAACGGTTATTTCAACGAATTAAAGAATGAGGTAAGGAGTTTTTAAGTGAGGCGAACAAACAATGTAAAATTTCTGACAAAATTTGACTTGGCGTCCATTTTTCCCAAGGAGATAGGGAATGTTTTATTATATTTTTCTCGATGGTTCGCTTTACTTTTGCTATTTATTTTCCTTTCTTTCATTTGTCGTCCATACTTTTTTTCCATCCGAAATATTATCAACATCCTTAGACAAGCCTCTCTTCTCTACATAATCTCAATTGGTGTAACGCTGACTATCTTATCAAAGGGAATAGATCTTTCTATAGGGGGAGTTTTAGCTTTTTCTTCCTGCATAGCGGCCTCATTTTTAAAACAGCGGATCCCTATGTGTGTCGGAATATTAGTGGGACTTGGACTTGGTTCCTTATGCGGCTTGGCAAATGGTGCCATAGTAGCTCTGATAAAAGTTCACCCATTCATTGCTACCTACGCGATGATGTGGATTTCTAGAGGTATCGCTTATGTGTATATGAAAGGGAATATAATTTTTGGTTTTTCTCCTGAGTTTCGTTTCCTGGGTGGCGGAAGAATCTTGGGTATTCCTACTCCTATAATGTTTGCCGGCTTTATCTTTCTGATTTTCTATTTTCTTTCATATCATACCAAGTTAGGGAAGGCTATCTATGGAGTGGGTGCTAATATGGAGGCCGCACGACTTTTAGGGGTTAATGTCAATGAAACCTTAATAATTACCTACGGACTAAGTGGACTTTTGGCTGGCGTCGGGGGTTTGCTTTATATTTCGCGTCTAAATGCGGCTGAGCCTGCAATAGGAGAATTATTTATGCTTGAGACCATTGCTGCGACCATTCTTGGCGGTACACCCTTTAGGGGAGGTGAAGGAGGGATTATCAATACTATTAGTGGCGTTTTGATGATAACTTTGACAATCAATGGCATGAATATGTTGGGTGTTTCTATATTTTGGCAACAATTTGTATTGGGTACAGTAGTAGTTATGGGAATTTTGGCGAATCAGTATATTGGAAGACTTTTGTATGTGTCCCAGAGATAAATGGTTCTTTGATAATTTTTGGGGAATTATGGAGGGCGCTCCCATTTAACAAGAATTCTGGCACGAAGATAGTCAAAGTTGGGTAGACCACAGGCTATATGCTTTATGAGTTTAATCCTGTTAATTATTCCCTCTACTGGTCCATTAGTGAGAAACGTTCTGAAGTAGTCATGGAGTTATCCTTCGATCCTTGCTACCAGATACGCATCTCAAAAGAAAAATTTCCAAGGGAAGGAGGTGAGAGGCGTAAAGGCGACCATTCTTTTGAGATGAGGCTGTTCAAAATAAACATTGAAGAGGAGGAATAAAAATGCTTAAAATATTTAAAAAACTTGTGGTGATTTCATTGGTGTTTGTGTTGCTTGTTAGTCTAGGAACAACAGGAGTAGCTTTTGGAAAAAAGATTGAAATAGCGTTGATTACGAAAAATTTGATCAACCCCTTTTGGATAACAATGAAGGATGGGGCTATGATGGCAGCGGATGACTTAGGGATAAAACTGACTTATTATGCTCCCATTAAACCTGATAACGTATTAGAGCAAATTAGCATAATGGAAAGTCTTATCGAGAGAAAAATAGATGGGATAGTAGTTGTGCCAGCTGATTCTAAAGGTATCATTCCTGGAATTGAGAAAGCTAATAAAGCCGGCATACCAGTTGCTACCTCTAATACTCGTGCATTTGGAGGAAAGATAGTAGGACATGTAGGGGTTGGAAATTATGATGCAGCTTACACTGTTGCAAAATATATGCTCGATAAAAAACTCCAGGGAAAAGGTAAAATTATAATCTTAGAGGGTACACCTGGCTCCTCAACAGGCATGGAGAGAAAACGAGGATTTGACGATGCAGTAAAAGAATTCCCGGGTATCACTGTATTAACTTCTCAAACAGCGTTATATGTTCGAAAAGAAGGAATGAGAGTGATGGAGAATTTGCTGTCTCGTTTCCCTAAAATTGATTTAGTATTAGCTGCTAATGATGAAATGGCTCTGGGAGCAATTGAGGCTATTAAAGCTGCTGGAAGGATGGATGAAATACTGGTTTCCGGATTTGACGCTAATAATGATGCAGTAAAGGCAGTTGCAAAGAAAGAACTTGTGGCGACAGTGGACCAAGGACCTATTGAACAGGCTTATTGGGCAGTTGTAGATGTATATGCTGCTTTAAAAGACCATGCTCGTATACCCCCTTATATAGCTACGCCAGCAGTACTTGTTGATGGAAGCAATGTGGAAGAGTATTTGAAAGAAAGGGGGTTAAAAGTAGAAAAGTAGTCAGCTAACTTCATAGCCGAAGGAGAATAGTGTCAGTTTAATCGCTATCTTCTTCGGCTATAGTTTAAGTAAGGAACTCGCTATCAAAATCAGGATAGGAAGGATTATTTTTGTAAAGATGCAGAGTGAAGAGATAAAGACATTAAGTTCTTCCCTCAAAAAGTCAGCAACTGCTCCTGTTCAAAAAAGCACGAAAGTAAGGTACACAAATCAATTCTTTTTTTTAATGGAGAAAATTCCCCACTCTACCTACGGACTCATAGGGTTAATCATTTTATTTTCTTTTATTGCTCCTTCTTTCCTTTGCTTGTCTAATTTTTCATTAGTACTTTTGCAGAGCTCAATTCTATTAATGGTATCATTGGGAATGACCATAGTTATTCTCAGTGAGGGTATAGATCTCTCTTTGGGTGCTGTACTTGGCTTAATGGGTGTGGTAACTACTTTACTATGCCATCGAGGCGTGGGAATTGTAATATCTATCCTTGGTGGACTTGGAGTGGCCTGTATATTTGGCCTTATAAATGGTTTGTTCATCTCTAAAGCTAAACTTCCCCCTTTTATAGTTACTTTTGGAACGATGGGAATGGCGCAAAGCCTTGCTTTAGTTTTAAGTAAAGGATCATCGATCCCTGGATTACCGACCTTTATTCGTTTTACAGGTGAGGGATATTTAGCTTCTATTCCTGTTCCTGTTTGGATAGCGGGGATAAGCTGTATTTTTATATATTTTGTGCTTTCTCAAACTAGATTTGGCACGCATGTTTACGGTATCGGAGCAAGCGAAGAATCAGCGCTACTCTGTGGAATTAATGTCGAGCGGTGCAAGATATTGATTTATTTCTTAGCCGCTCTGTTGGCTAGTATTGGAGGGCTTATAACTATTGGTCGTATGAATTCTGCTCATCCCACTGTGGGAATCGGTATGGAGTTCGATGCCATTGCGGCTGTTATAATAGGAGGGACTAGTCTTTTTGGAGGTGAAGGTGGAGTACTAAGGACTATAATTGGCACATTAATAATTGGCGTATTAAGAGACGGTTTAAATCTAATGGGAATTCCCAGTACATGGCAAATTTCTATCATTGGAGTACTTATACTCTTCGCGGTTGTTGGAGATAGCCTTGCTAGACGATCTAAAGGATAGAATTATATTTAAACTGTTCTCGGACAATGTCTGGTAAAAATATCGCAGAAAGGCTTAAGTAGAGAGAAAGGAATGGTCCAAACTTTGTTAAAATTGATCAAGAGAACACTGAGGTTCAAAGACATTGCTGATGAAAGACATAAATAAGTATGGGGTAAGATAGGGGGAAAAATAGTGTGTTCTTTTGCAACAAGTGTTGCCTTATCACCAGAAAAATCGGGTTTTGGTCCTCTTCTTTTTGCAGGTAATATTGAAGAAGGAATAAAAAATGCTGCCAAGTTAGGATTCAGTGCTGTGGAGCTAAGTTTAAGAGATAGTGATTCTTTAGATAGAGAAAAAGTAACCCACCTATTAAAAGAAAATAACCTGAAGGTTTCCACCATTGCTACAGGACAGTCCTATTATAAAGATGGTTTCAGTTTATGTGCTAAGGGGGCAGAAAAACGCAGGAAAGTCATCCAGAGATTAAAAGGACATATAAGATTTGCCTCTCAACTGGGGACTCAGGTAATTATTGGAGGAGTAAGGGGAACTTTTGAGAGCATTCCCTGGCGACATCCTGTGCCCCATAGGCTATACCAGGCTACCTTAGATAGTATTGAAGAAAGCCTGGAATACGCCTGTAAGTATGGAGTTATTCTTACACTGGAACCTATAAACAGATACGAGACAAACTTTATAAATACAACAGAAGAGGCATTAGAATTACTAGAAAAATTAAAGGTTGAGAACTTTAAAATATTACTGGATACATTCCATATGAATATAGATGAGCCTAATCTGGGAGAAGCAATTCTGAAGGCAGGAAAGCACTTGAGTTTTATTCATTTTGCTGACAGCAATAGATTTGCTCCAGGCATGGGACATATAGATTTTAAGGAGGTCTATCGTTCTTTAAAGAAAATAAACTACCAAGGATACATCTGTGCAGAAGTGCTCCCTGTACCTAATGATTTATTAGCTATGAAACAATCTATTCATTCTTTAAGAAGATTGATAAATACTCGGTGAACCACGTCATGGCGAGCAAGGCCTCTTGCTTGCCGTTGCAAACGGAGTGAAGCAATCTCTATTAGGTCGCTCGGAATAATTTCGAGACAGACTCTGTGATCTTCTGAGATTGCCATGCCTGACTTTGGCAGTCTCGCAATAACAGGTAATTTCATAAGAAGTAAGCGATTACAAGATTCTTCTACTGACTATCCACAGAAATTAATGACAGACTTTCGTTTTGGCAGTGGAGGGGAAAATGAGAGAACATAGAATCGCGGTCATTCCAGGTGATGGAATTGGGCCAGACGCAATTAGAGAAGGAATCAAAGTCTTAGAAGCAGTGAGTCAAAAACTGGGAAATATATCCTTTGAATTTAGCTATTTTCCCTGGGGTTGTGAATACTATTTAAAGACAGGAAAAATGATTTCTGAGGATGGTCTAGAAAAACTCAAGGATTTTGAGGCTATTTATCTTGGTGCTATTGGTGATCCTAGAGTTCCCGATCATATCTCCTTAAGAGACTTACTCTTAAAGATTCGCTTTGGTTTTGACCAGTATGTGAACCTAAGGCCAGTTAAACTATTGGAGGGTATTCCCTGTTCTCTTAAAAACAAAGGTCCTCAAGATATAGACTTTGTAGTAGTGCGAGAAAACACGGAAGGTTTTTATACTGGAATCGGAGGTAGGTATAAAAAAGGTAGCTCTAAGCATGCTGTATATGCTAAGATAAACAAAGTTTTTGCTGATTCTGAGGAGATAGTGACTCAAGAGGGTGTATTCAGCCAGATTGGGG
>JBHIEA010000015.1:0-18283 GCA_046760365.1 bacterium | reverse complement strand
GTCTGAGAACTGCCAGGTGCTGAGAGAGGTTGGCTTTACTAGAGCCAATCAAAGACACTAGTTCACCTGCCGATTTCTCACCACCTCTCAGGCAGTTGAGAATTTCAAGCCGCTTAGGATGTGACAATGTCTTGCAGAGCTCAGAATGTAACTGGTAGACCTTCTTTTCTACGGAGCTCTCTTTCACGATCTTCACCTCCTAGTATGTTTAGGTGTTTCGAATTTTATTAATTATATCTTATATTAACTAATTGTCAAGTGTCTGCGGTTCAAGAAAACTTATACAATACTTAAAGGTAGTTTTCTGCCAGTTGGAATTTGAAGGACAAGAATAGAAGAGTGACAGAGGGAATGAAGATGCTAGAATAAGCTCCCCAAAACTTTTGTAAACGGAGGTTAGTATAAAATACGAAGGGGAAGAAAGGAATATCCTCAAGATAGCAAGAAGTCTTACTTCTTTATTTCTTCTCCCTTGCTATGTCGCCTAGTGCTTCACGTGCATTTTAAGCCCTGAGCGATAGAGAAAGGTAGGTCACCTAGACCAGTGCCTTCGTCAGGGACAAACTTTATCCCTGACTTTTATTTACCCTTAACCCTCCAGGCCATGATTCCTAAAACCACAGCTAAAACTCCAGTTACTAGTAAAGATATAACTTTAGAGGGGCAAGCTATTAAAGCCCCTAAAAAGCAACCTCCAGCAAATCCTGAGAACCACCATAAAATCGTGTTTAACATTTCAATCTCCTAATCGACCCTAATTGCTTCTCCAGTAAAAATGACCTCCTTTATTCTCCCCTCAAACTACCTTCATAGATACCCTATTTTGAGAGTTTAGAGGATTGAATAATATAGACTTGAAATCTGGTTATTTTTACTCCACGGCTTCTCTTAAATTCTTCCTGCTTTAAATTTAGGGACCTTCTTCGCCGGGATCTGTAATTCTTTCCCTGTTTGAGGGCTCCTTCCTCTCCTTGCCTTTCTTTCCATAACCTGAAAACTACCGAAGCCGACTAAAGTAACTCTCTTTTCTCTTGCCAGGGAGTCGGTTACGGAGACCTCACTTTCTTTACTGGGCAGAAAGGTCTTTCCTTATTCTCTCGAATTCTTCTTTGGTGATTTCCCCCCGGGCATAACGACGTTCGAGGATTTCCAAAGGTGATTCAGGGGTGGCCGAAGGACCCGGCTCCCCGGTAATCTTTTCCAGTTGAGACTCCCAGTGTTCATGAGTCTCGAAATGAAGGTTGGGATCGCGGAAGAGCACGTAACACCACCAGATACCCCAGACAACATTGACTCCAGGAATGATCATGAGCACCACATACAAGGCCATATTTCGGGAAATCAGCGGATGTAGAATCTCCGGATCAAAGGAAATCCCTTTTTCTTTTAGTTTCTGGGATCCCCGGCGATAAAACTCTAGTTCCCCCCGCTCGTGAATAGCATAGTCGATAGTAAGCCAGTACCAGCACACCAGAGTCAGGATGAATCCCACCAAGCCAAAGAGATAACTGAAAATGACCCAGAGAACGAAAAAACCAGTGCTGCGAAGTTGCTCCCGGAGACTCAGTTGCATGTCGGAGCTAGTCCAATCAGCCATATCAATTTGGTGTTTTTCCCTCAGCCAGCGGGAAAAACTCACCTTAAGCCGTTTAGCTCGCTCGATGTGGTCATTTCGTCTCGAGTATAGTTGCCACTGGTACCACCAGTGGACAATGGACACAGCAATTCCAATTGCCACCATAGCTATGATCCATCCAGCCAGGTGAGCTGGAAACCAGGGACCAAAGTAAGGACGCGGACCAAAGGGATACTGGGCCCTCCAAGGCATCCGATGGGCCCAGTAGATGCCCATTGAAGCAGCTACGGCAATTAATAGAGCGACCAATATCAAGATAATTACCAGATATAGCCCGAAAGAGAGCCGCCGATCGGTCTCTTTTCTCCTTCTTAGTTCAGGAATACCGTTAGCCATGATGATCTCCTTTTCTATATTCCTGTAGTGCTGCGGAAGCTCTTGTCCTGAGGGTTCCTCTGCAAAACCTCTAGACTAAAAGACCTCTTTTCAAATTCCTCTTAAGAGTTGATTGTTGTATAGTTTTAAAGCTGGCTTTTGAGCCCAGTCCTCCCTATTCTTCAGAAAGATCCCGCTTCATTTTTTCAAACTCTTCTTTGGTAATCTCTCCCTGGGCGTAACGTCTCTTAAGAGCCTCCAGAGCTTGTCTTTGACGGCGATACCGCTGAGGCCACCAGAGGAAATCCCACCGTCGACCCCACCTGGTTCGGTGGGTAATAATGCTAGCTCCAATTGCGATCAGGACTAATGCCCAAAAAATTCCCCAGAGATCTCCGGTTATGGGAACTCCCAAAGTCTTTAACAGAAGAAGAATCCCCACAATCACCAGTATTACCCCAAACCACATCGAGTGACCTCCTCAATTGAGATAGCTGGATTTTGAAAAAACGCTTTAACCCACACTAATCAGGGTAATTTTTCCCATTTTTTCTTGTCTCTTTGACGATCATAAGTTCTCTTACTGGCAAACACTTGTCCTCTTCTACCTTTGCCTCTGATTTTCCTGATTATCTTTAATAGATCAATTCTTATTTTCAAGCGACGGCCCCATGAGCATTCGTTTATCCGAAATTTGCCGAGAAATATCTCGGGACAGCTGGTTCTACTCATTCTTGGTGGGGCAAGGATTTAATTGAGGCCATGAGCCTTCGGGCTTTTTCTGCTTCCGATTCCTCAACCAGAATTTTGATCCCTCCAAAAGGAATGGAGGTACCGTAGATCAAAGCCATGTTCTCATCAGCCAGCATGCATTTTATTCCGTTATCCCTGAGAAAGGACTTAATCAACCGCGCCTTTAGAAGATCGACCGTCGAATAAATCTCAACCAAAATCTTGCTCCTCCCTTTCGATTTGAACTATGCGGGGGCGAAAACCTTCTCCTTTTTGAGTCTTTTTATCGTACCAGCGAACCCCAAGAAAACCGAGAAGAAAGAAAGCGACACCCAGCCCCGCCTGCCACAAAGACCTTAGGCCCAGCCATTCTGAGATCAGGTATCCTGAAAAAATGCCCACAAATAGGCCAAACAAAGGTACTATAAATACCATAAAGGATATTTTAAGAGTCTTTCCGGGCGGGGTCTCAATTCTAACTTTATCCCCTACCCTAGCCTCCTTCAAGTTATCCACCTCCATCAACATAAAATCTTTTCCCCACACCGAACAAATCCCACATTTCTCACACAGTGATTTTCGCTCGAGCCTCACCTTTGCCTTTCCAGCAAAAACAGCGGTGACCACTCCCCACTCTCCCTCTCTTTCTTTCTGCAATCTAGGCCCCTACATCTACTTCTATCCTTAAGTAAATATAGTTCCCTTCGTATAACTTGTCAACGTCTTGAGTAGTTGGACATTCACCAAAATTTTACAACTCTCTGTCATCTCGTGAACTAAAGGGAGATTGAGAAAATCAGAAAGTAGAAAAGAATTTCTTGCGTGAGAAAACTTAAGATTTGATATAGAACTTGGGGAAAGTTCTATTTGAGGAGTGCCGCAACTGACTTTACTTTTGAGATTTCACCCTTATAAAAATTTTTGAGGAAAGTCCTGTTTTTTCTTTGCTTTGATTTTTTGGAGTCGGTCATTCTCCCATGGCCTTAATTATAAATCTTTATTTGAATAGACTTTCTTACGGATTTTACCGGATTTTTATCGAATCTTTATATAGCGTTACCAATTTTCCTTTGAATTGATTCAATGAATGTCTTCCTAAAAAGTTCATTACCAGTTGTATTTCTTCTGTAGAAGAGAGATTCCCCTGCCGAATGTAAATGATTGCTCCAATTTTACTCGGAGAAAATCGAATTGGATTGGTAAAATGATAGTCACGAGTTATCAGGATAGCTTTGTCTTTTTGTGCCAGACTGAAAGTAGCTGTATCTGAAATGCTTCGACTGCTCTCAGCAACGGCGAGCACCTCTTCTCCACCCTTTCGTAATGCTCCAACCAACCCAAAACTGACATTCTCATCCACCACAAATTTCATGCAGGAATTGCCTTTTCCCTAGAAAGGTATGCTGCATATTCAAGACAAGCCAAGATATCTTCATGCGTAATGCGGGGGAAATTCGCCAAAATGGTTTTTTCATCTTCTCCTGTTGCCAGATGGCTTAAGACAATATGAACCGGTATACGGGTTCCCCTGATGCATGGCTCTCCACCACAAATTTCAGGATTTACTACAATTCGAGAATTCATCACGGTCCTCCGATCAATATTTTTTTAACTCGATTCTACGTTAGCATAGAGATTATCTTTAGTCAATCAGTCGAATTACTGGACACTTTCCGAAAATTCATATCTTTTTCCCAAAGTACTGAATTAAAGGGGAATTGAGAAGACGACAAAGTTTGAAAAGGCTTTTTGCCGGACAGAGTTTAGCATTTTTGGTAGAGTTTAGAGAATCCTGTAGAGACTTGACAGAGAGATGATTTTGTTTATAATACTATATGGATATTTAATCATATAATCATAGAAGAGTAAGCTATGACAGACGACAAAGTCTATGAAGTCCAGGCAGAGTATTTCAAAGCCTTATCTCATCCTGTGAGGATAAAAATCATGCATTATCTCAAAGAAGGTGAAAGGTGTGTATGCGAGATTGTACCTTATCTAAAAGAAGAGCAGTCCAATGTCTCCCGTCACCTGGCTGCATTAAAAAGAGCAGGGATACTCTCCTCTCGAAAAGAAGGAGTAAGCGTTTATTACAGGGTAGAGGATGAGAGCGTATATAAAATACTTGATCTTGCTCTTCGCTCTGTAAAGAAGGCAGCAAAGGAAAAGGTCGCTATCTTAAGCTAATTTTTTTCTTATGTATATGCATATTTGAGCATCAAAGCAAAAAGACACGGAAATGGGGATATCTATTCTTTTATCCGGGGTTCAGGGACTTCTTGAGTATCTATCTGCTCACGTTTTAACCTGCCTTGTCCCTGCTTTCTTTATAGCAGGTGCCATAAGCAGTATGGTAAGAAAAGAAATAATTTTAAAGTATTTTGGACCAGAGGCCAACAAAGCTTTATCCTATGCTGTAGCTTCAGTGGCAGGAACGGTCCTTGCCGTTTGTAGCTGTACTATTCTGCCTCTTTTTTCGGGAATATATACCATGGGGGCAGGAATAGGCCCTGCCACTACATTTTTATATTCAGGCCCGGCCATAAATCTTTTTGCCATTATCTACTCTGCCCGTCTTTTAGGACTCGAGTTGGGAATAGCACGAGCAATTGGGGCAGTTAGTTTTTCTGTAGTGATTGGTCTTATAATGTCAGCAGTTTTTGAGAAAAAAAGAAGAGAAAAAGTAGAATTTGCTGTTGCGTCAACCTCAGACAAACCTCAAAAAAGTGGCCTGGTAACTCTTTTCTTCTTTGTTGATCTCGTAGCTATCCTTGTTCTAGGAGCGTGGGAAAAGTGGTGGATAGTGGCTTTTCTGTTGATGACTTTAATTGTTCTGCTGAAGCTATATTTCACGAAAGAAGAGATTATGTCCTGGCTTACCTCAACCTGGCAGTTTATCTGGCTTATCCTGCCCTGGCTTTTGGTAGGTGTATTTGTTGCCGGGGTAATCAAGGCGATACTTCCACCTGAGGTAATCCAGACTTGGGTAGGAGGTAATGCTCTCAGGTCAAACCTCATCGCCTCAGTGGCTGGAGCCTTAATGTATTTTGCTACTTTAACCGAGGTTCCGATCCTGAGAGCCTTTCTTGATTTAGGTATGGGAAAAGGTCCCGCTTTAGCCTTACTTTTGGCAGGACCGGCACTATCTCTGCCTAATATGCTGGTTATAAGGAGTATTATGGGAACAAAAAGGGCCTTGGTTTACATAGGACTTGTAGTTGTTATGTCTACTTTTATAGGGATGATTTTCGGAAGTCTTATTCTTTAATTTCAAATTAAAAAACAAGGAGGATGGAGGTATGAAAGTGCAGATTTTTGGAACAGGATGTCCCAACTGCAAGAGACTCGAAGCTAATGCCAGAAAGGCAATTGAGGAGCTTGGAATTAATGCTAAGATTGAAAAAGTGCAGGAGATAAAAGAGATCGTTAGATTTGGGGTAATGATGACTCCAGCCCTTGCCATTGACGGCAAGGTTAAATGTTTGGGGGAGATAGCATCACCGGAGAAGATAAGAAAATGGTTAGAGAAGGTAGAATAATATGGCACAAGAAAAGCACTCGAAGGAAGGGATGTCAACTCATGAAAATGTTATTTTTACCTGTCTGGGCCGGTTTTCCAACACAGGAATTACTGCTGCTCTAGCAAGCATAGAAGCAGTGAAGGAGCTTGGGCTGGATAAAGTATGCATTGGATGTCTTGCAGGTCTGCCGGTAAATGTACCCGATGTTTATCGTAAAACAAAGGCGGCAAGGAAGATAGTTACGGTGGATGGATGTTCCGTGGAATGCTCCCGAAAAGTCACGAAAAATGCTGGATTTAAATCAGCTAGAAGCTTTATGCTGGTAAGAGACATAGGGATGAAAAAGAAACCACTCCATGAGGATATTGGCGGCAATTTAAAACCTGTAATGGATTATATTTCAGAAGAGGATATTAAAAGGGCAAAAGAGTTAATCGTAAAGGCAATAAACGATGAGGTAAATTGAAATAAAAAAGCGGAGATAAATCAAAAACAACTTATATTTTAAGAGGGGATAAAGAAACATGCGGAAAACGGAACTTCCACCTGATTACCCTCCAGAAGAAGGCCGCTATTTGAGGGGAAACGATTATTCACCCGTAGCCGTGGTGGTGATTTTAATTCACCCTGACGACAGAATCCCGCCCGGGATCGAAGCACTGGTGAGAACTGGTGTAGAAACTGGCGCTGCATTATCTGGAACACTCCAGACTGAAAACATTGGCCTAGAGAAAATAATATGTAATATCGCAGCAAATCCCAATATTCGTTATCTGGTTCTTTCTGGTCCGGAATCCCCCGGGCATCTTACCGGTGAGGCTCTTATCGGGCTTCGAAAATGGAATAGATCAAAGAAGACGAATTGTGGGCACCAAAGCTCCCACTCCTTATCTTTTTAGTATCTCCGCTGAACATGTTGAACGATTCAGAAAACAGGTCACGTTAATTAACCTTCTCAACGAGGGAAATCCAGATGTTATCAGACAAGCAGTTTGGTCATGTTACCAGGAAAAGCCCACCAAGTTTCGGTCTTACACTTTGTATGACCCGGGGGCCTATCCTGCTAAACCCGTATGCAGGAAAATTACCTGGAGAGTGACTCCACCTGAGGCTGAAGCAAAGAATGAGGAAGAACGTAGACAAGCGCAGAAGCTCCAAGATATGATGACATTAGTAAAGAAAAGGGTAGCAGAACGAAAGAAAAGAGGACTAGGAGAGGAATGAGGTAGGTGAACAAAAAGATCTGGATAAACATAACAGTCCTGGTGGTGATAGCCCTCGTTGGCTTGGGAGGCTTTTTATTCAACAAAGCTCGTCAGTCGTCCGTCTCCGACGAATCGAGAATAGTCGCACCAATCCCTGAGCAAAAGAGTCAAAAGCAGATAGATTTACCGAAGAAAGAAGAAAAGGCCCTCGAGACTTCTCCTGAAATTGTCACACCGCAAAAGAAAAAGATAGTCATACTAGCCAAGGTCAATGGAAGAACGTCTTTAAAAAATTAAAAGGTGTAGATTATGTCAAAAGATGCAAATCAGCCAAGGACGTGTGGCTGTGGGCCATCAATTACTAGTTTAAGAATGCTTACCCTGCCCGATGGCTTGACGGTAGGAGTAACTGGTTTAGATGAAATCTTTCAAGATATGCGTCAATCTAAGAAGAAGCCTGATGCTGACACTGCTCGTGAGATAGTTAATCGACTGGAAAAGAAAAACTACATTCCTCCCCGGGCCCGAGAACAATACCAGCGTGCAGTCTTAGAAGAATATAAGAAATTCGGATACAGGGGGGTAAAAGATTAGATTTAAACTAGTTTTGCGGAAAACCTAGAGTTGATTTGGCTGTACTAAGGATCAAACGGCATATTTAGGGGGAGATGGAATACTTCATCCCTCTTCTCATATTTGTATTCTACAACGGCTGGTAGAAGCATGGTTAGAGAAACCTGTAATTCCAAAAAGAGTATGAGCTTCAAAGTCCAGAAAAAACAGGACTTGATTCTCCGTTATCTTATAGTACTCATTGTGGCGATGTTAATGATACAAAATGCTTTATAGATGATGGCCTCATAAAGGGTTGACAAAGGGATTAATTCGAATATAATATATCAAGGTAACATGATATGGTGATATAATGGAGAAAATCCTTGAGGCTCTAAAAATCCTGTCCGATGAGACCAGGCTGAAGATAGTCTCTCTTTTGGTGGAGAATGAGCTTTGTGTATGCGAGCTTATGGAAGCTCTGGGGATGAGCCAGTCCCGCATCTCCAACCATCTAAGAATCCTGAGAAATACAGGGATAATAGAGGCAAAGAGAGAGGGTAAATGGATGTTTTACTCTCTGGCCAGGGATACAATGGATAAGATATTATGGAAAATTGTTCAAGCTATTGTGAACAAAATAGATGAAGAAGAGTATCTTACCAGAGAAAAAATTCTCATAGAGCAGCTTATCTCAAGAAGAGGAGAACCCGGACATTGTCCTCTTCCTCGCTGAAGGTAAGAAGGAGTGAAAAATGGCTTCTGAAAGAAAAGTTCAGGAGAAAAAGCTTAGTATATTTGAGAAATACCTAACCGGATGGGTAGCCCTATGCATTATTGTCGGAATCTTTATAGGAAGAGCTTTTCCGTCTCTTTCCATCTGGCTGGACAAGATGAGTATTGCCCAGGTTTCCATTCCCATTGCTATCTGTCTTTTCTTCATGATGTATCCAATTATGGTTAAAATTGATTTTTCCCAGGTAATAAAGACCGGAAAGACCCCAAAGCCTGTATTTTTAACCTTATTTGTTAATTGGGCTATAAAACCCTTTTCCATGTTTTTTATTGCCTCTTTTTTTCTGGGAATTTTGTTTCGCCCCCTTATCCCGGGAACAGAAATCGTTCGAGGACAGGAGGTGCCTCTTTACCGCTCCTACATTTCAGGAACCATCCTCCTGGGAATTGCTCCCTGCACAGCAATGGTTCTGATGTGGTCCTATCTTGCTCGTGGAAATGATGGCCTTACCTTGATCATGGTGGCTATCAACTCTTTGACCATGCTCTTTTTATACGCCCCCCTGGGTGGATTTTTATTAGGAGTTAACCGCATGCCCATTCCTTGGCAGACGATAGTGTTATCTGTCCTAATCTATGTGGGACTTCCGCTTTTAGCGGGATACTTTTCTCGCAAACAGATTATCAAGAAAAAAGGTATAGAGTGGTTTGAGGAAAAATTTGTCCACCAGCTTACCTCGGTTTCCATTGTAGCTCTCCTTGCCACCTTGATTGTTCTTTTCTCCCTTAAGGGTGAGGTTATCCTGAAGCAGCCCCAGAGCATTGGTCTTATTGCCATACCCCTTTTCATCCAGATCTGCTTCATCTTTGCCGTAGGTTATATTCTGGCAAAGCTATTACACCTAGTTTACGAAAATGCTGCTCCTGCGGCCATGATTGGTGCCTCCAACCATTTTGAGGTAGCAATTGCCACCTCCACCATGCTCTTTGGCCTGGCCTCAGGCTCATCCTTGGCAACAGTGGTAGGAGTTTTAGCTGAGGTTCCCATCATGCTCATGCTGGTTAAGATATGTCTTGTCACAAGAGATTGGTTTGAAAGGGCACCTGAGCTTGCCCCAATAGGAAGAAGGGAAATCTAACAATTGTTATCTCCGGAATAGATAAAAGAAAACCTCTTAATGCCCTCCAAATCCACCATTGTCTTCCTGCCTTAAATTGTGGTAGGTGTGGATTTCCCACTTGTATGGCTTTTACCCTCAAACTTCTCAGTGTGGAGGTTACGGTGGATAGATGTTTACCTTTTTTTTGAGGATGAGAAATATCATAAAGAGAGGGAAAATCTTGTGCACTTGCTTAAATCAGCCGGTTTTGATCTGCCTTCTTGACTTAGCTCTTAAAGGGATTACAATACAATTAGAGTAGGTGATGGAGTTCACCTTGAAATAGCCTGCAAATTTGCAGGATGATAACTCCTACTTTAGAGCGAAGTAGGAGTTTTTTTTATGGAAGGTAAAAATTTGAGGAAAAAAGATTCCAAAAAAGAAAGTTTTTGTGATAATGTGTATTTTGACCTTCTGGATGCTATGGAGAAAAAGGTCTGTCCTATTTGCTTTCTCATTCAAAAGTCGGAATACAGATATATGGACACCCTTTTTTATGAACTGGTCAACGACCCTGGAGTTAGACAGAAATTAAGAAAATCATACGGGTTCTGCACAGAGCATGCCCAACTTGCCAAAAAAGTGGGCAAACCTTTAGGGATAGCTATCATCTATGAGGATATATGCTCCACCCTTGTTGAGAAAATAGAAAAAGAAGAGGAAATTCCCTCTCCCGACAGAGAATGTCCTGTCTGTAAACTTGCCGAAGAAGTGGAGGAACGCTGCCTTCAAACCTTTTTGAAAAACTTCTCTTGCAAAGATTTCCAGAATCGCTATAAGCTGAGTTTTGGGTTGTGTATGCCTCATTTTTTTGTAGTTTATTCAAGGCTGCCCGCGCAAAAAGAAAAGGATAATCTCAAACAATGTCAGCTACATGCTCTAAGAGAATGTCTACCTGAACTGGAAGAATTCATCAGAAAACATGATTACCGTTTTTCTTATGAAGGATTTGGCGAGGAAGCTACCTCCTGGAATAAAGTGGTAGATAAAGTGGCAGGAAGTCACCACAAATAATCCTCCTAACCTTTTACCAGACGTGTAAACTCGTCCCTACCCACTTTTTATCTCTTCTATTCTTCTCTGCACCTTATTGAGCTGTTTTTCCAGTATATCCTTTAGGTTCTCCAGATGCTCTATCTCCTCTTCCCTGGATAAGGGATGGCAGCATGCCCACATACCGGGTCCAAAGGGGCCCATGTGATGATAAAAATGAGGATAGGGCCCTGTACAACATCCCCATCCACTGTAACCTCTACACATAATCTCACCTCCTGCTCATTTATCTTGTGTTTCTTTGTATTCTCTAATTTTTCCTGAATTTTCTTTTGGTCACCTCAATTAAGCCTATGGGGCCGGTCATCATTACATCGCCAGCTGGAGCCGCAAAATAGACGGAGAGGTTGGCTCCGGCTAAGATATTTTTCTTTGGCCCAGTTACCGCAACAGTTTCTATATTAGAGAAGCCTGGAGGCTCTGATAAGAAGAATAAGCCGTGACCGCTGTCTTTAAATATCTCTTCATCAGTTAGTCTTCCATTAGCAAAATTAATCAAAGATTTCTCAATTTTTAGAGGAGTTAAAAATCGCGTATGGTGTTCCATTATCCCCATAATACTTCCCCCAGAGATTATTGCTGCCATAGTGTGCCCATTACCCACATTAACGGCCATCACCGGATCAGATTTTCCCACAGTTCTATCTTTTAAACATCCAAGTATGGCAGCCGGAGAAGTATCCATGAGTAAAACCTCTGCTTTAGGTAGCTCTCTTCTTGAGGCCTGAGCTGCAGACCGCATTCTCAAAAAGTACGACGGGATCTCTTCCTCTCTAAAAGCCAATCTCTCTGGTCTTGGGTTTTCTTCTAAGAACTCTCTTATCTTTTGTATGCGAAACTTTCTGTTGCTCATCCCCTTTGGAAAGACGCCATGGTCTTGAACTGCAATGGCCACAGCGTCTGTATCGGAGAAAGTTTCACCAAACTCCGCAAGGAATGTCTGAAGTTGCCTTATGTTAACCTCCTCGACAGTTAAAACTTCCCCCTTGAAATCCATGATTTCGCCTTCTTTAACCACTTCAATCCCACGTTCTCTAACCTCATCAAGATCGTTTCTCACAGCATGAGCAGCATTTTCGGTCATTATGACACGAAACCCCTTTTTAAAATGTGTCTTTAAGGCGGAGGAGAAAGCGCCTCCTCCTATGATATCGCCTTTTATGAAAAGATCCTTGCATCGTCTGGTAGCCTCTCTAACTTTTTCCGCGTAAACTTTGGAGGGTGATGGAAGAACCATTTTAATACAATTCTCAATACTTTCCCTTTTGTCATCATAAAGAAAAATATCTTCAGTGCCAGCTCCCATATCGATAGCCAGTATTTTCATATGTTTCTCATCCCCTCCTTAATCTTAATTTATATTCCCCTTGTAAGATTTCTTTTGTGAAGCTGTAGGGCGAAACAGAAAAATCCTACTGAAAATGCCAAAGGCATTAATAAATCTAAAAAGACAGGATAGAATCCAGCATTATAGAGACTATATCTAATTATCTCGGTGGTATAAGACAAGGGAGATACCGGAGCTACCAGCTTTCCCCAAAAGGGAAGATTCTCTAAGGGGATAAATATTCCACTGATAAAAATGAGGGGAAATCTAACTAGGGCGGAGAGCATCATTACCTGCGAGGGAGCCTCAGTTGCAGGAGAGGACAGAAGAACTCCCAGAGAAGAAAAACACAAAGAGGAAAGAAACATACCTCCTGCAAGAAGAAAAGGGTGGGTAATTTTTGCGCCAAAGAAGATAATTCCTATAAAAAGAGGAACCACTGATATTGCCATCCCAAAGACGAGTCCCGCCAGGGCATCACCCAAAAGAAGAGAAAAAATGGAAACTGGTGTAGTAAGCAGTCTTTCGTAGGTTCGGGCAGTCCTTTCCCAGGGAGTAACCAAGGGCCCCACAGAGGAAGAGGTGAAGAATAAGGTCATAGCCACAAGACCAGGGATGAGGATATGGGGCGAGACCTTTTTCCCCAGAGCAAAGGCTAAAAAGAGAAACAAAGGAAATAAAATGCCAAAGATGACTACAGGGGCCTTAATATAGTAAATGCGGGCATCTTTTTCTGCTATTACCAGTGAACCTCTCAAGCTGTAAAGTAAACTGGAAGATGAATAAACTCTGTTCATAGATTAGCCTTTTTGCTTTCAGTAAGTTTAACGAAAACATCCTCCAGGCTTGGTCCAAGGGTGTTCAGGGAGAGGAAGTTTATCTTTTCTTTTTCACTATATTCTGTAAGTTTTCTTATTACCCCATCCGGATCCTGGGTGTAGAGGCGAAATTTATCTCCCAACCTCTGGTATTTATTGACCTGGGGGATCTTTTCAATCCAGGCTGTATTTGAAAGAACTTTATCAAAAGCTACTTCTATAGATTGGGTTTTCTGGAAGGCATTTTTTAATCTCTGGGGGGTATCAACAATCACGATTTTGCCTTTATTTATAATAGCTACTCTGTCACAGATCAAATTTGCCTCTTCAATATTGTGAGTGGTTAGAAAGACAGTTTTACCTTCAAGTTTAAGCTCCTGGATAACCTCTCTAATCATCCGGCTGCTTTGAACGTCAAGCCCTGAAGTAGGCTCATCAAGAAAAAGAACCTCTGGATTATGAATTAAAGACATAGCCAGGATGAGTCTTTGTTTCATTCCCCTGGAAAATCTTCTTGTTTTTTCATCTTTTCTTTGCCAGAGTGCAAATTTTTGAAGAAGCTCGCTGGCTCCTTTTTCTCTTTCTCCTTTTCTCACACCATAAAGTTTTCCCGTCAGCATCGTATTTTTCCAGGCAGAAAGGTCCACGTAGACATTGCATACCTCAGGCACAACTCCCATAATTTGCTTGGTAGCAATGGGGTCTTTGACAACGTCTATTCCCAGGATTTTAGCTTCCCCGCTATCTGGTGTAAGAATCCCTGTCAGAATGCGGACAGTGGTGGTTTTTCCTGCCCCGTTGGGTCCCAGGAAACCAAAGATCTCCCCTTTCCTAACCATAAAGCTGATGTCGTCAAGAGCTAAAAAATTTCCATAGTATTTGGTAAGCTCATCTGCTTTTATTGTTATCTTATCCTCTTGGGCAATTTTCATCATTTGTAGTTAATTTTAATTTACCCTTGTCTTATCCTGTTATCCTGATAGATTTACTTAATTATTTCCCCCACTGCTAACCGCTGTAGGTTATCTTTTGTGTACCGCTACTTTTTCCTCTTTACCTTTTATAATTTTAGAAAGAATATGTCTGAATTCTCCTATCTTTCCCACATTGGCCGAGTAATGCATCCAGTAACCTCGCCTTTCAGCCCGGACCAAGTCTGCTTCTCGCAAGATTTTTAAATGCTGGGATACAGCAGGTTGTGATATATCAAGAAAACTCACTATAGCATTAACACAGAGAGTTTTCTCTGCAAGGAATAAAAATATCCTCAATCTGGTGGGGTCAGAAAGGGCTTTACATATTCTGGTTATCTTTTCTAATTCTGGATCAAACATATTTACCTTCTTAAAGAAGATAAGTATATTAAGATTTGCTTATATTATGGTAAAAAATTTTATCTTGTCAAGAGCAGTGTGCCGGATACTACCCAGATTTTCATATCAATTTAAGTTGCTGAATTAAAGAGGGATGGAAAAGATGAGAAAGTAGAAGGACTCCTTGCGTGAGAGAAAGCTTAAGATTTTAGATAGAATTTTGGAGAAATCCTACTTGAGTAGAAACTTATCTTTGGAGACGCTATAGTGGGCTTGGGGGTGTCAAATTGAAATTTACGGATCCTAAAAAGACAAGTGTTCCTCAGACAAACCGGCTTAAGGTAACTCACTCTGAATGGGAAAAACCAATGAATAACCTATTTCAATATTTGCCTTACCTCTCTTATAGTCTCATTTAAAATGTCAACTACGGCCCGGGAGCTAATGGTAGCCCCAGTTATGGTCTGGACTTGATTAGGTTTTTCAGGGGGCCTGCCCTTAATGAGTTGGATGAGGGGTCGGATCAAGAGATCCCTGAATTGATCCCGGAAGGATTTTTTGGTGATCTTTGCTCCCAGGCCCGGGGTCTCCACCGATTCCAGAACCTCTATTCCTTTGGTTTCTTCGAGCTCAGCATCCACACCAATCATTACTTCAATGGTACCCTGATACCCCGGTCCTTTTCCCGTGAAGGCATATCCAATAAGTCGTCCTGAAGAATCTAACCCTTTATAAATCGTTTTACCTTCTTTCACGATCGTCTCGTAGCTCTCTGCCTCGGGTAATACCTCAAAGATAGCTGCCCTGAGAGCTCTTTTCCTATTCTCCTCTATTCGCGGTTGGGTATACCGGTATATTCCGACCAGAGCCCCTCCAGAGACTACACCCACCGTGGATAAGACAAGAACCATCTGAACCGATTTTCTCAAAGCTGCTTACTCCCGAAGACCTTTGGCTTGATATATCTATCTAATAAAGGAGTAAAGGCATTCATAAGAAGAATGGAAAACATTACCCCTTCTGGATATCCCCCCCAATTACGAATGACTACCACCACAATCCCTGCTCCCAGGCCAAAGATCCATCTACCGAGCTTGCTAACCGGTGTGGTAACCGGATCAGTGGCCATGAAGAAGGCTCCCAGCATTAGCCCTCCCGCTAAAAGACTAAACAGGGGAGTTCCATGCCCATGAGGACTAATCAAATAAAATATTCCGCTTAATAGGGCTACACTGCCAAGATAGGAAAGGGGAGTCCTCCAATCAATATATCTTCTAATGAGTAAATAGGCTCCTCCTATAAGAAGGGCCAGAGCAGAGGTTTCTCCCAATGAACCTCCCACATGGCCATAGAAAAGTTTAATAAGAGAAGTTGACTGGGATTCAAACTTCATGAGTCCCAGAGGCGTAGCCGTAGTTATGGCTGCCAGGCTAAAAGGCTTTACCCAGGTGGTCATAAGGACGGGGAAAGTAGCGGCCAGAAAGGCTCTTCCAATGAGGGCAGGATTGAATATGTTGTACCCCAGTCCCCCGAATATCTGTTTACCCACGATGAGAGCAAAGACCGCTCCTAAGGCGGCGCTCCATAAAGGCAAAGTGGGGGGAAGAACCAAAGCTAAGAGAAGGCCGCTAAGGAGAGCACTCGGCTCCTCGGGAAAACTTTTACCTCTAAGCCACAGAAAACTATACTCTGCAGCCAGGCTAACCAAACTACAAACAAGGATGAGCTTAACTGCCCGGAGGCCGAAAAAGTAAATGCTAGCCGCCACTGCTGGGCTAAGGGCGATTATCACTCCCCACATCAGTCCGGCAACGGTAAGCCGGTCTTGGATGTGTGGAGAAGAGGAGAGAATGAGGATTCTTTGGGTGATTTTATCTTTTTCCATGGCTGATTAACTCTGATGCTATGGGAGACATTTCTATTTCTCCCTTGCAGAGAGAGCCCCGATGTTTTTCTTAATCAGGGCGGCTTTCCCAAAAAATAGGATAGAGTTTCCAGTTGCATACTCAAATCCACGTTCTTTAGTCTTATCTCTTGGGGAACGGATATTCTTACGGGAGCAAAGTTGAGGATTCCTTTTACTCCACCTTTTGCTAATTTGTCAGCCACCTCCTGGGCAGCCGTGGCCGGAGTAGTAATGACACCTATCTTTATGCGCTTTTCTGATAAAACCTGGGGAATCCTGTCTACATGCTGAACCTCTATTTCCCGCCACACCTTCCCAATCTTTGATTCATCCTTATCAAAGGCTGCTCTTATCTCAAATTCTTCTCTTTTAAAGCCAGGATAGGTGAGAAGTGCTGCTCCTAATTTTCCTATGCCCACTATGGCTATTCCCCAGGTTGAATCGAGCCTCAGAATATGGCGAATTTCCTGTTTGAGTTTTCCTATTTTATAGCCCTGACCGGGCACACCGAACTCTCCAAAATAGGCAAGGTCCTTTCTTACCTGTCCATCGGAGGTTCCCACCAGGTCAGCCAACTCCTGGGAAGAGAGAATACTATCCTCCTCCAGGCTCTTGATAGCTCTCAGATAGATGGAAAGCCGTTCCACAGTGACGTCTGGTACTCTGAATCTTGGCATTCTCTAGCCTCGAAATCTCTCTTCAGCAGATTCGGGGAAGCTGATCCCCGGAAAGCATATCCAGTACCCGGGTGGTACCGATAGAGGTTCTAAGATACACTTTCCCTCTGGGCTCCGGAATCACCCTACCGATGACCTCACTTTCCTTTCCCAAAGGATGGCCACGCAATATTTTGATGATTTTTTTAGTTTCTTCATCCTCTACAATAAAGACAACCTTCCCTTCGTTAGCCAGATAGAGGGGATCAAAACCAAGCATCTCGGAGATAGCTATAGTTTCCTGCTTAAAAGGAATTCTTTCCTCCCATAGTTCAATGCCAAACTCCTGTTCTAGAGCTATCTCATTTAATATGGTGGCCACCCCACCGCGAGTTGGATCACGCATTAGCTTTACCCCAGAGGACTGACTCAAGACCTTCTCAATTAAATCATTTAAAGGAGCACAATCGCTCTTTACCTGGGTAGGAAAATCAAATTCTTCCCGCCCGGAGAGAGTAGCAATAGAATGATCTCCTATGCTCCCATTGATGATGACTTTATCTCCTGCTTTAATTCTGGAGGAGGAGTTTTCGCTTCGGGCAGGCAGGAGGCCGATCCCGCTGGTGTTGATAAACAATCCATCAGCACTTCCGTGCTCGACGACCTTAGTATCCCCGGTAATGATCTCAACCCCAGCATCATCCGCTGTTTGCCTCATAGAAGAGATAACCCTTTTTAAAATAGACAGACTCAGTCCAGCCTCGATAATAAGACTACAGGAAAGAAAAATCGGCTGTGCTCCCATTACAGCTAGATCATTTATGGTTCCGCTTACGGCTAATTTTCCAATATCTCCGCCTGGAAAAAAGAGGGGCCGGATGACATAGGAATCGGTAGTGAATGCCCACCTAGCTCCGCCATGATCAAATACGGCGGAATCGGTTAATTTTCTTAAGAATTTATTATCGAATGTAGGTAAGAAAACCTTTCTTATAAGATCATGGGTTAATTTTCCCCCACTGCCATAAGCTAAGCTAATTTTTTCTTTCATTCATCGCGCCCGATATTTTTATAAAGATTATAGTCTTTGAGTTTCTTTGTCAAGAATTATCTTGGGGCTTCCTCCCTCGATAAGCGTATAAATCTTCCAAATACTAATGCTTTCCTAGATTGAAGTGAAAATTCTAGGCTGATGAATATTTATAATAGGCGGCGCAGGTTCCCTCTGCTGAAACCATGCAGGCTCCTACAGGCTGGGAGGGATGACAGACCTTTCTAAAAAGGCGGCAGTCCAGGGGGGTTTTCAGACCTCGAAGGATATCTCCGCAGATACATCCAGGATTCTCTTTGGATT
>JBHIEA010000014.1:0-18897 GCA_046760365.1 bacterium | reverse complement strand
ACTAGATTTCATAGATGCCTTTACTCCTCCCCCCCTAGGAGATTTGCCTATTGAGGTAGCACGGGCTAGCTGGCCCGACAAAGTGCTAATTTGCAATTTTCCGGAAAATGTGTATTTCTGGACAAGAGAGAGAATCCGGGAATATACTGTCGGTTTGCTAAGGAAAATAGCGCCAGGTAGGAACTTCATCTTAACCACTTCCGAAAACTATCCAGAGGAAAGATGGGTAGACACCTTTGAGGTTATCTCGAACGTGCTCGAGCAATACGGAGAATATCCTCTTTCTTTTTGAGTTTGTGCCGGAAGCCTTGCAGGGAAAACGGTAGGCTCTTGATGTCTCTCTGAACAGAGTAAAGGGTGTTACCCATTTGACATTTATGCTAACTTTTCAAGGGGAGGTGAAATTATGGCCATGAAACTAGCTCTCAGCACATTTGCGTGGTATAACCACACTTTGGAGAAAGCCATAGAGTACACAGCCAAACTGGGCTACCGTGGGATCGAGATTCAGGGCAACAGACCCCATCTATTTCCCGATGACTATACCAAAGACAAGATGAAGAGAATACGTAGATTGCTTGATGACCACGGGCTAACCTGTTGCTGCATTACGGCCTTTGACGGAACTCACATGTGGTGTTTGAGTCACCCCGATAAAACGATCTACCGAGACACCATTGACCATATAAAACGTTGCATAGAAAATGCACACCTATTGGGCGCCGAGGTCGTTGAGTCTGTCACTGGTAAACCGTTAATTATAGAAGATGATAGAGAAAAAGCTTGGGAACGCACCAGAGAAGCCTACATTGAGTTGAGCGCTGTACTCAAAAACAGTGGAGTCAAGATTGGTATAGAAAACGAGCAAGCGAATGTGATTGAAACTATAGACGATACCTTACGAATGCTTAAGGAGCTGGATTCTAAACACATAGGCGCACTTCTGGATCTGGGTCATGCCAACATGGAAAGCTATATGACTGTGAGCGATGCCATCAGAAAACTGTCTTCTTGGCTGGTCCATATCCATGCCGATGATAATAACGGTCTAGTCCACAGACACCTTCCTATCGGTGAAGGTGGGATAAATTGGGAGCTTGCTATCAAGACTCTCAAAGAAATTGAGTATAAGAAATGGATAAGTGTGGAGATGGAAATGGTGAAAGATCCGATAGCAGCGAGCTATGAGAGCAGGAAGATACTTGAAGGTATCTGGTCTGGTTAAGCACTCAGAACAACACCATCTGGTATTTCAGAGAGTTGCTCAACAGAGCTTCATTGATCGGCAATATCTCCCTTGGGAGGCTCTGATACACTGATTCAGGGTGTAAACACTACTTTGTAAGTCTTGTGCTCATCAAACAGTCTGAAGGCCTCACCTATAGCCTTCTCTTGCAATGCAAAACGGTGAGACACTATTTCTTCGGCCCTGTCATTACCAATCTTGTTCACTATGAAATCTGCGATTTCATCCCATTCATGCAGCTTGAAGTACCAGGAGCCATAGTAGGTGAGTTTCTTCCGAATAAGCTGGTCACTTGGACTAATCTTTACCTTAGTCTCCCCGGGCTCCCCAATCTGTGCAACTATGCCATGTCTTCGGGTAATATCAAGAGCGGTATTGATTCCCTGTGGGGAACCCGAACAGTCCACCGTTTTGTCCACTCCCTCTTTGGTAATGTTCTTAACATGCTCCAGAGGGTCAACCTCTTCCGCGTTGACTGTGTAGTCGGCCCCTATACTTTTTGCCTTTTCTAGTCGGGACCTGACTAGGTCGATAGCGACTACTGTCGCTCCCATTCCCTTAGCTGCAAAAACTCCGCTTAGTCCCATAGGTCCCAATCCTATTATGGCGACAACGTCAGCTCCGCAAACATTCATCTCCTTCATGGTAGCGTATAGATTCCCAACCGCATCGGTCGATACAGCCCCCGTAACGTAGCTCATCTTATCAGGCATAGGCAGACATACAGACTCTGGAACGGCCAGATACTCAGCATCCCCTCCGTGCCTTTGAAACCCGAGAACCTCAACGTTGTCACATAGCATAGGTTCTCCAGCTCGACAGTACTTACAAAACCCACACGATACAAAGCAAGTGACTGCGACTCGATCCCCCTCTTTGAAGTGTCGAGCTCTTTTACCCAGTCTGGTAATGACACCAGAAGGCTCATGGCCTGGAATAAATGTACCCGGTGGGAAACCTGGTAGGAGTGGTTTGCCATAGTAGATGCTCATATCACTTCGGCACAGTGCTGAAGCTTTGATCTCTATAAGAACTTCATCCTCAGTAATAGCTGGATCCGGCCATTCTTTGAGATGAGCTTCCTTCGTTCCTGGAAGATATACCCCTTTCATCATCACACCCCCTTTTGGTTCATTTGTATGTCGGTACTTTCTGGACCAACCAAGACAGACTGATGGAAAAGCGGATCTTTGGTTCTCCTAAGCGAATAGGTGCTGACACACAACTAACGAAGGTGGCTATCGATGTATTTCTTGCTAATCACCGCACTTTCTAAAGGCGTTCTTTCGGTCACGTCAAGTTCTACTGTTATCCACCCGTCGTACTGTGCTTTTCTTAGAGCTCCTATTATGGCAGGAAAATCGATTTCTCCTTCACCTAGCTCTAACCATTTCCCGTCCTTGTAATCCTTAAGATGCACATAGTTAATTCTATCTGCATAACTTCTAATGACCTCAGGAGGGTCCGATCCTCCTGCTGCGAGATGTGCTGTGTCAGGACAAAGGTTTATATCGGTCAATGTCATGAGTTTCGCCAGTTGTTTCTTGTTCTCACAAATGGTTCCCAAGTGAGGATGGTAGCAGCATTCTAGTCCCGCGTCATCTGCAATTTCGGCAACACGGCTGAGGCTCTCTGCAAGATTTTCATAGTCATTTTCTTTTATGCCATCGTGTCTGATAGCTCCTCCACCCACAACCAGAATTCTGCATCCTACGACTTTGGCGAAATTTGCTACTTTTTCAATTTTGTGAAGCTCCTCTTTTAGAATTTCCCGAAATATGAAATTTGCTCCACAGTAGACTGCAACAAAATCCAAATTCTTCTCTCGGCACAGATTGACAAACTCGGTCTTTCTTTCAACAAAGGGGATAACATCTCCATCAAACGCTTCAAATCCTTGGTATCCGGCTCGGGAGATTTCAGTTAACGGCTGGTCGAGCAGTGAGATGTTGGAAAGGTAGTAGAGCTCCTTGACGCACCCAACTCCGGCAGGATGACCTACTACTCCCCCCCAGGTTTGAATTTGATAGGCAAACTTCATCTTATCTCACCTTGAATTGTGACATTCCTTTCAAGTTTATTTTGGGCGTAGCGCACAGCAGCGTGTCCAGAGAGACTCCTGCCTCATCTAAGTAAAACCCGTTGCCTCTAAAGCTTACCACTAACTTTCTTCTCTTTTTTATGTTCACCTCCTATTCTTCTATCGTGCATCCCAAAAAACTTCCACTGCTTAATGAGCTTCATCGCTTCTTTGAAAGGTATCTTTCCACCTTTTTGTTGTAGGGATCTGATGGACAGGGAACCTACCAAAATGCTCCCCATGAAGGTCTCGCGATAGGCTGGCTCCAATCCCAGCAAGTTTACCCCATTAATTATGATGGTCAGCACCAAGCAACCCAACACTGTTCTGATGACTGATCCCCTACCTCCGGTGAGAAGAGCTCCGCCAAGTATCGGGGCAGCAATAGCTGGCATCAGATAACCATCCCCCATGCGTGGCCTGGCGGCGAGCGACCTACTGGCAAGTATTAATCCAGCAATACCAGCCATTATACCGCTTATGATGAAAAGTGTGAATTTTACTCTGTCTGTGGGGATTCCCATTAATCTTGCTGCTCTTTCGTTTCCCCCGGTCCCGTACGTCCATCGACCGAATCTCGTATATTTCAGAATAATTGCAGATACTGTAATCGCTCCAAGCATCCAGAACACGGCCGAGGAGGTGCCGCCGAGAAATCTACCATAGAATATCTTTGGCACCAGATCATTCCTGAGGAGAACGGATCTATAGTTACTTATCAGGAAAACTACTCCCCGCACTCCTACCATGGTAGCCAGAGTCACAAGGAAGGATGGTATCCCTACCTTTGTTGTAAAAAAACCATTGACAATACCCACGACAATCGCCGCAAGCAGCGCGACGAATATAATGTAAAACGTGTTACCCGGGCTAGAAAGTGCCACCACCATGGCGGAGAGTTCAAGTACTGAAGTAAATGAGATATCTATTTCTCCTCCCACTAGCAAAAAGTGCACCCCTATGGCCAGGATAGCTAGAACACTCATGGTTTCAAGTATTACTCTAAAATTCATCACAGTGAAAAAGTACCGACTCGAGTAGGAAAACAGAATAATCAGACCGACGATTGATATTGCCAAGACGATCCCATTTATATCAAAAAGCGTCTTCTTTACTTCGAGAGTATCCATAGGTTTCTTTGCTTACATATGTTGGAGTATATGTTCCTTCCTGAGGCCGGTTTTGATCTCGGATTCAAAAGTTATTCTCCCAAGTTTGAGTATTATTATCCGGTCGCATAGCTGAATAGCATCATCTAGATCATGGGTTACAAAAATCATGGGACAAATCTCTTTAGTTTTTTGAAAAAGAGTGAATAGTCTTGTTTGCGCCTTTTCGGACAAAGCTGTGGTTGGTTCGTCCAAGAGGAGGATTCTCGGGACAAAGTACAACGCCCTCGTTACCGCAACTGCCTGTCTTTCTCCCCCAGAGAAGTTTCTGATCTCTTCCACAACGTCGAGGTGAAATCCCATCCTGGTAAGGTATTTATTGGCCTCTTCTCTCATCTTCTTGTAGTCAACGAATTTGAACAAACCCTTTGCATGTCGTTTGACAGGCTCTTGTCCGATGAAGAAGTTCTCTGCCACACTCAACTGTTCTACCAAAGCCGACTCCTGATAAACACACTGTATGCCCTCTCGGATAGAATCTCTGGGACTGTTGAATTTCTTCTTCTCTCCTTCTACGTAGATTTCACCACTGGTGGGGCTGATCACCCCACGAATAATCTTAATCAAAGTTGATTTACCGGCCCCATTGTCTCCTACTAATCCTAAGATTTCTCCCTTTCTTAACTTGAAGCTCACACCCCTGAGAGCCTGGATGTGAGCAAAATTCTTTGATATGTTCCTGCATTCCAGGACGACACCAGAACCTGGGCGTTCCTTTGGCGAAGGCCCTCCAGATTTTGAGCTAATCATTCTGATTCTATCTCTCCTAATCTTTGCCGGTTCTAACGTGACAATAGATGTCTGCCCCACAACCAAAACCAGGCTATTTCTCTAGGGTTTAACGAGGCTCTCGAGGTATGCCAGGTGGGAGCAGGTCCTGACACTCCTACCATTCTCTCTATCTTCAACTAAATAGGGTGAGGTGAGCAGCATGATGTCTGGCTACCCACCTCGCCATCTATCTTGCGGTGCTGTTATCTCTTTGTAATCTGCTCTATTTTTCTAGCAGCTCTAACACCTCTCGGGGTAGGAATCCCAGGCTACCCCGCGTCTGTTTGTAGAACCCATCCACAAGGTTACTTCTTACAATAGGGTAGACCCGACTAACAGTGTAGATGCCTCTCACTTCATCTTTTTTACCCATCAACCACTTGAGTGCGGCGTTAATGGAGTTTCTTCCCATCTCGATGCAATCGGCTGCGCCTGCTCCGATTATGGGATGCTTAGGGTCGGCAATGAATTTTGCTCCAGTTATACCTCCGAGATCCGGAGCAGCCACGATCACCTCATCTTCCTTCCCTAGGGCAATCACGGCCTCAGCTGCCCCCGTTGCTGGCCCCATCATCCAGGTGGCCCAAATAGCATCTATTTCCGGGTTAGCTTGTAGCATTCC
The DNA here is from genome assembly GCA_046760365.1 of bacterium. Taxonomy (GTDB): domain Bacteria; phylum Aerophobota; class Aerophobia; order Aerophobales; family AE-B3A; genus AE-B3B. The sequence continues at coordinate 13,009 of JBHIEA010000014.1, read as the reverse complement.
CACCGCTATATCATATCCCTGTGCCGGATCGGTGAATCCTTTTTTCGCAATTACCTTAATACCGGGGTACTTGGCAAACGTTTCCTCGCCCCCCTTGAGACGCATGACATTCGTCCATTGCTCCAGGGCGAAGTATATTATTCCGACCTCCCCCTCATAGTTCATCGCATAGGCAAGTATCTCAGCCGCGGCTGCTCCTTGTCCATATCCATCAGCATCTACCAAGCCTATGTAGTTAGGTGTATCGGCTAGGCCCACTGGTGTGGTCCAGTTGTGAAGCTGCGGAACCCCGGCCTCTGATAACCTGCTAAAGGGTGGTCCCGTAGTCACTGCCTCATATGCTTCCGCCACTATGAAGGCTATATCACCTGCTTTGGCTGCTAGACTCTCTATTTGATCTATTTGTTCCGCTATCGACTCGGCACCCATAAACGGTACCGGTGGCTTCCCCACTCCAGCAAGAACTGCATCCATCCCGACCTTGTTCAGTATTTCTGTTATGTCGAGGGTTGCACCCATGAAATAGTATTCTCCCAACTCCAGGTCTTTAGCAATCCTTTTTTCTTGGTCTGTAAGTTCCAGCTCTGCGGCCGTCTTGATGGGTTCACCCGCTGGGCCACCTGGAGTCAAAGGTGTACTCAGCTTCTCCTCTAGGTCCAAGATCCAGCCCAATGGTACTTCTCTGAACTTCTCTGCTGTCTGCCCTGCAGAAACTCCGGGAAGAAAACCTGTAGCCAGACTGGCAGCAATCACCACAACTGCTGCCAGAACGAGCCTGACAGTGAGTGTGTGCGTTTCTCTTCTCATTTTCTACTACACCTCCTGATATTGATACCTGACATCATTTATTTTTTGGAAAACCCCCAAAAGACAAAATAATTTTTCAACACTTTTTTTCTTTGGAAAGCCTTCCTTTCCCAAGCTAATGAGCCTATTTATTTTCTTAAACTCTCACCTCCTCCCCGCTCTACTTTAGCCCATCCCAATCAAACAAAAAAGATAGACAACCCTGGAGGCACCAATATCGGTATCGTTATCGGTATCGTTATTATTATAACGAATATGAAAATTTTGTCAACCATTAAGGGAGGCAATTTGTGCATCTACCAAGCTGATGTTCAAATAATCTCCTTAGGGAATTAAACACCTCTGTCACTCCCCTCGAATTCTGATCGGTTTTTGAGTATTCCATTTTGGAGCCATGTTTGGCAAAAAATACCCTCAATTTTTGGGCCCTTTCTCTGAATACCCGAGACAACAGCTATGTTGGCCCGAGTTACAAATATCGAAGTAGTTCCAGGCGCATTTATCTGGGTAATTGGTATTCCTAGAGTATTTTCTAATTCTTCCGTCCAAACCTCGGGTCTCAACTTTAGAATACTTTCTACCTCAGTATGGGGAACCTGCACCAGACGTCCAATGTGGCCTATCCTGATTCCTTGTTTACTGAGTTGTTTAGCACCCATCCAGTCTACTGCCACCGGAGGCCCCAGATCTTCCTCTTTTATTATCTTCAGTACGAAGGGGTTTCTCCCAATTTGTTTTGTCATTGGATAAACTTTTAAATTGAACTTGTTAGCCTGTTCTTTAATCTTTCTGATGTTTTGTCTTATTGCATCCAAGTCAAGCACATATGTGTTAGGAGAGATTCTTTTCTCGCGGTGAAGCTTCGCAGCTACTCGAATTAACCGTTGGTTTCTTTTACGAAGACTTTCCAAAAACACTCTTTCCTCTCCTCTAAGAATCTCTCCCTAGTCCTTTACCTTCGGTCCTGAATTCTGGATATGAGAGACTCAACCTAATATCCTTTTGAATGAATTGTAGGTTTATTTTTCTGTAGCGCATCCTCAAAAAGGAAGTTGAGTGGAAAAGATAAAAGTGGCCTCATCATCCGTTATTTTTAAAAGTGAGGTTCAGAGTAATGATTTCAAAGCCTTTGGCTTTGAACTTTACTGAGTCTTTTGGCTGGATCTCGAGTCTCTCCCGGGGTCTCTCATTCAGTCCCGCAAGATAGGCTTCCTTTAAGGGGAAGGAAAAAGATAAGCTCCCTTCTATGGTCTGGGGTACGGTATTATAGAGTCTCAGAATAACAGCCTCTCCTGCTTCTTGTTTCTTTAAAGCAGAAAGAATGAGACTCTCTGGTTTAATCTCTACCAGGGTCATCCTGCCCGGGAGTTTCCCCGGGTGACTTTCGGTTTGCCAACCCCTCATGGGAGTATTAAAGCCTTCTGCTTGCAAAAATGTCTTAGCCTTCTGCCAATCACCCCGGTGGGGAATGAGAGAGTAATGGAAAGTGTGGGTTCCTAAACACTGGGCTCCGGGAGTAGAAAGGGGCCAGGCAGCATGACCCTTTCGCGTCAGAAGATCACCGCGCGACAGCCAGCCCACGCATCGTAGCAAAGTAAGAGCAATGGTAGATTGGTGTTCTTCCTCTACAATTTGGTATTCCGGTAGTCCCCGGTTGGCTACGGTGAGTCCGAAATCTCCATTATTTATGTCCACAAAGTTTTGCTGGGGGTTAATTCCAGAGGATTTTTCCATCCAATCTTTTGTCTCGGGAGGGGAGACTCCTCGACCTACCACTTGAAAATGGCTCTCAGCATACGAGGTATCGGTCTGGATCTCAGTGGGGAACATAACCCTGAGGCGATGATCTTTGGCCCTATTTTCAAAGACTGTTTTCACATCCACCCTTTTTACCCCGGGATAAAGTGAAACATAGCTGATAATAGGACAATCTATGATCTCCAAGGATCTTTTTTTTCGGTCCTTGGTTAAAGATAGAGGAAGCTCAAGGTGAATTTCAATCCTCAGGGTAAATCTTACCCCATTGAAAGTTTCCCATTTGATCCTTGATTTCGCCTCGGCGCTGGATACTAGCCGATCTTTATCAGGTGGGGAGTAGGTATATTCATCTCCGGCATCTCCTCCGTCGACAAAGAGGTTACAGCTCTTATAGATTCTTTTGGCCTCTTTATCGTACACATCCAGAGTCCCGTTTTTCAATTTGGGAGTGATTTTGAGGTACTCATTTTCCAGTTTAAGCTCTTCAGGCTTTCTTCCTCCCTCTCCCTCACAGCCCGGTTTTATTCGGTAGGTTCGGTATCCCAACCCCGGTACATCCCTGGTTAACAGAGTTAGACGACATCTGGTAGTCCGGTACACCTGAGGAAGGTCATCAGGGCGGCATTTTATTTTCTCTATCCTCTCCACTTTCTCTATGGCAGAGGGAATCTCTTTATTTTCTTCATCATAAACCCTAAGAAGGGTAGGAAAAGACCCTGTTTTCTCTTTTTTCCTCACTTCTATTAATTCTCCCGTTTGCCAGTCGGCTGCTCTTACTAACTCAGAATCAAGTTCCACCGCTACCTCTACTAGGTCAGTCCTTTTGTTTGCAAGAGGGTTAAATACCACCAAATTTACCTCACTATCAGCAGTATCGATGTTGGCCACCAGATAATCCAGTGCTTCCCCATAAAGTCTTTCTCCTACTTGCTCAGCCTTCTTGAACCGAACAGTCATCTCTTCATGAACCTCATCTACCCCACACCCACAGATACTATCATGGGGATGATTTTCTAGAAGATTCCGCCAGGCATGCCAGATTAAAGAGGAAGGATAGGGTCTTCCGGCTAGATAGGCAAAGGTAGAGAACGGCTCCACCCACTTTTCAAGTAGAACCTCGACTCTTTTATTCCATTGTTTCAGATAGATCCGGGAAGAAAGAGTCCCGGTAAGAATAATAGCTCTTTCCCCGGACCTCCACTCTTTTTGGTAAAGGGGAAGTTCCTGAATTTTTTCTTTTAATTCCTTAAAGAAAAGGGGCAGGGAGGAATGAACCAACAGCGCCGAATCCATTTTCTGGTTAACCTTGACAATAAGGGAGGGAAGCTCAGACTGGGCTCTGAGATGATCGCAGCCATTCATAAGGAGAAGTAGATTAGTGCTAGCAAGTGGAGAAAGTTTTTTTATGATCGATTTGATTCTGGCTTCACAGTAGTCCACCTGGGAGGGAAGATGTGCTCCGGTGCAGTATCCAAAAGGTAAATAAACAGTGAGGATCCTGGAGCCATCGGGAGCCTGCCAGATAAACTCAGTTTTTTTAACCTCTTTTCCTACCCCTCGCCAGATCACCGCCGTTTCTATCCGAAAACCTTTCAATATTTGAGGCATCTGGGCTACGTGCCCGAAAGAATCAGGAAGGTATCCCACTTCCATTTTGGCCCCGAATTGCCGGCAGATTTTATCACCTAGGAGGAGATTTCTTATATGGGATTCGGCGCTAACCAGGAATTCATCGGGGAGGATATACCAGGGACCAATGAGGACTCGCCCTTTAGCGATCAGCTTCTTTAGTCTTTCCTTATTTTCGGGCCTGATCTTCAGGTAATCCTCAAGAATCACCGTTTGCCCATCCAGCATGAAATACCGATACTCCGGATCTTTTTCCAAAACCTCAAGAAGATGATCCACCAGGTCAACCAATTTTATTCGGTACTCTTCTAAGGGAAGATACCATTCTCGATCCCAATGGGTGTGAGACACCAGGTGAATCCTTATCTTCTCAGTCACGAGAAACTCCCTTCATCTTGGCAGCAGCAAATGAATATCTGATTTCTAAAAGGCATTTTCTGACTTGGTAAGGCCAAAATAGAGTTGGTTTACCTTCTGAGTCCTAGTCGTAACTAAGGGGATCGTGAGAATATCGGGTTAGTAACGCACAGGAGCTCCTCATTCTCGGTGTAGATCTCACATCGATACCAGCTACTGCCTTCGGGCAGGTCAGAGAAACTAATCCGCTGACTTTCTCCCTTGGTCAGTGAGAAATTGAACAACCTAAGACCATTTTTTATCACCGGCAGCTTCGAAGGCGCCTTAAGATTTTCGATTTGAATTTGAAAACTGAGGGGCTTTTTTCCCCTAAGCTTTATCTCGTCGCCGGATTGGTACTTTCTATCTCCATCTTTTGCCGACAAATTCACCATCGGTCCAGAACTAACGATTACCCGGCCCTTACGAAGCCCTTCTAGGATTTCAGGCTCTGAAAGAGAGTCGGCATAGACAAAAGTTTGGGGAATGGGAGCCTTTTTCTCATTTACATCGTGCCAGTCCCTACCGCTAACGCCCACTATCTTGAGACCTTGATTCAGCAGGTCATTCCACAATCTCAAGGACCTCGAGTTCTCAACTTCTCTTTCGGCCCAGGGTCCTGCCCAAACTTCCATTAGATCGACCTTGTGGTAGTCTACGTTCCTCAGCTTCCAGGTGCATCCTACACAAACCGGGTCACCAATGGTGAAGGGATGGGCGATGGCAAACAATCCCCTTTGAGCATGGACTTCGTCAATGATCTCATTGATGTTTCGGGTTTTTCCCTGAGAATGCCAATCAATAAAAGAACTCAGCCCCAGAGCTAAAGCATGACCGTGGTAGGTAGTTAATTCCATACCCCTAATTACTAAAAAGTCTTCCTGATGGGGAATTGAGCTAAACCCACTCACGGTATTGTGATCGGTAAGGCTAATAAAATCTAATTTCTCTTTCCTGGCCGCTTCCACGATTTCTTCCACGGTATTTTTGCCATCACTGTGATGCGAATGAACATGGAGTTCCCCGTGATACCAAGCCTTGTCAGGTTTGGGACTCGATCTCTTGACTAACTTCTCTTTCAAAGGTCGGGAGTCCTCTTCATCGATTTTCTCAATCAGGGAGATTTTCAATCGATATCGGCATTCTTCGGTCACGATTGCGTGAACCTCGATTTCCCCCATCCAAGAACCTGAAATTATCTTGCCGCGAGTGAATCCGGGGCTGCTATAAGCACTACTTATCCGGACCGGCCTCTCGGAATTCCAATCCCATCGGCCTAGGAAACGCCTTTTAGGACCATACAAGCATAGATTGAGGAGATTTCTCAAGGGATAGGCCTCTTTAAGAAAATAATTGAGGATCGAAGTTCTTTGCCTGGGAACTGTGGCTTCCTTGGCATATTCTTCCACCGCTTCTTTTATCTTTTGATAATTTCTTGACCTATCCTTTAAAACTCTTGGAAAATAGTCAAAATCAAGCTGGATTTCCCCGATGCCTTCACCGACTTCAAAAACAAAGGAGTAAGTCGTCTTTTCGTTCTCCTTTTTGAGACGACCTTCTTTGATAAAATAGCTCCTGGTTTCAAGCTTCATATAGTTCTTTCCACACTTGAATAAAGATGAGCCTGATTGGGATTTATTTTAAGTCCAAGTACTTACTAGATGTTGAGACCATGATCCTCAAGAAAGCTCTCAGCCTGACAACTAAGCCTCTCATTCTGTGAGTAATGAACCCCTCAGCGAGGAATCACGATAACATCCCGGGGATCTATCTTTATCAGGACGCGACTCCCTTCCTCAAGTATTTTGTATTTGCGGGGATTATGTACCTCGACGGTTAAGGTTTTCTTCTCGGAGATCTTAGCCTCATACCTGATCATATTACCGATAAATGTAACCTGGGAAATATCACCTTCTAACTCGTTCGTTAATTGGCGGGATAGGATGACTCTTCTTACTTCGATATCTTCAGGTCTGACAAATAGCATTACAGCCTGTCCTGGTTTAATCTTCTCATCTATTTGGCCTTTTATCGAAAGCTGCTCACCAATTTCCACCGTTGCCATATCTTCTTTCTTGCTCAATACCTTACCTTCCATGAAGTTCGTCGTTCCCACAAAGCTAGCCACAAAGGCAGTCCGAGGATGGGAGTATATCTCAAAGGGACTTCCAATTTGTTCAACCACGCCTTTATTCATTACGGCAATCCTATCAGAGATGACCAGTGCCTCCTCTTGATCATGGGTAACATAGACCATGGTAATACCCAGCATCTTTTGGAGTCTTCGGATCTCCTGCCGTACTCCTACTCGAACCTTAGCATCGAGATTGCTCAGAGGCTCATCCAGGAGGAGAACCGGAGACTCCACCACTAAAGCTCGGGCCAGAGCCACCCGCTGCAACTGACCCCCGCTTAATTGATCGGGACGCCTTTTCTCCATTCCCTCTAGTTTTAACATTCTCATGACGCGGTTAACCTTCTTTCTTATCTCGTTTTTCGGCATTTTCCTCAATTTCAAGCCATAGGCAATGTTATTAAAGACGTTCATAAAAGGCCAAACGGCATAAGACTGAAAGACAAAGGCCGTGTTCCGCTCCCAGGCGAGAGCATCGTTCACCATTTTTCCTCCAATATAAACCTCGCCCTCATCGGCATTGCTTAAACCGGCAATTATCCTCAAGGTGGTAGTCTTCCCGCATCCAGAAGGACCCAGGAGTGTAAAAAACTCCCCCTCCTTGATGTCGAGGTTTACCTTGCTAAGGGCAATGGTATCGCCATAATACTTGGTTATATTTCTGATCTTGATATTAACTGCTTTTTTAGAGATGGGAGCCGGCATTTTTGCATCCTTATAATTTTAGATTCCTATTTTTACCCCGCCGTGAGTTAACCGATTTACAATCAACAATGGTACAAATTCTATGAGCAGCATCAAAAATGAAAGAGCTGCGGCTATCCCCGTATTTACCGCGGTATTCTGGTAAATCAATATCGGCATGGTCGTCCAGGGAGCGGTATAGAGGATTATGGTGGCACTGAACGTTCCTACGGTAAACAAAAATGCCAGGGTTGCTCCCGAGATTACCCCCGGCATCAACATCCTCGCGGTTATTTTGCGAAAAGTCTTCAGGGGAGGGGCCCCGAGATTTAGGGATGATTCCTCATAGGCATCAGAAATTGAGTATAGAGTTGATTCAATGGATCTGGTGATATGGGGCAGTCTCCTTACAAAAAAGCAGAGAGCGAGAATCATCCAGGTGCCCGTTATAATAACTGGGGGCAAGCTAAAAAACATGACATATCCCAGAGCCAGCACTGCTCCCGGAATTATCAGGGGAAGAGAAACCAATATGTCCAATACCCTGTTGATGACGGGATATCTCCTTTTCACCAGAACATAGGCTATTAACAACCCTGCGATTATCATCATTAATAAGCTCACCACGGTGAGAAAGAGGGTAACACTAACTCCTCTACTTAAGGTAGGATTGGTAAGAACCATCCGATAGTTATCCAGGGTGGGATGGTCCCAAAAGGCTCTTCCTCCCCTCCCCCATTCAATGAAACTGCCCGGAATAGCAAATACCCAGGGTAAAAGACCCAATCCCACCGCCGCCCAAAGGCCACCAATCAGGGCTGACTCACGCCTGCCCGAGAGCTTTTTCGGTTCTAAGATCCTAGCGGAAACAGTTTCGTATCTCCTCCGGGTGATGTAATAGCGTCCCCCAAAGAGCACTACCACGTTGATTAACAACAGTAAAATCCCCACTGCCCCGGCCATGGGGATTCTTCCACTTCCCACTTCAGTCATAAATTCCTGATACATGAGCGTGGGTAGAACCAGATAGTCACCCCCGATTACCAGGGGAGTTCCCATATCGGTGATGCACATAATAAATGACATATACATCGCATTCACAATCCCCGGCACTATCATGGGTAGGGAAATGGAAAAAAATGTCCTTTTAGGGTTTGCTCCTAGGGTTTGGGCAGCCTCCTCCATCTCTGGATTTAAGGTGGAAAATGCCGGATAAAGAAAGAGAAAAACCAGGGGATAGCGTCCCCACATAAATGCCCATAATATCGCCTTTTTGCCATAAATGGAAAAACTGGTACCTAAAAGTTGGTTTAAAGGTCCGGTAATGATCCCATACCTGCCCAAAAGAATGACCCAGAAATAAGCCCCGATAAAGGCTGGCATTATCATAGATATAGATATGGTCGTAATTAACAGGGCTTTTGAGCGAAATTCGTATCTTGAAACCAGGTAGGCAAGAGGAAGCGCAATGATAAAGGGAAGGACTGCTCCCATTGTCCCGACGAAAAGGCTATTATTTAAGGCGATTTTATAGGGGTATACCTGGGTGAAAATGGTTCTAAAATTTTGGAAGGTGAATCCTCTCTCGGGATCGGTAAATCCTGCCATGAATACATTGGCCATCGGTAATACTAAGAGAAAAATTAGAATCGAAATAAAGATCAGGCTTATAATAAACCAGGTATGCCTCACGGCCAATGATTGCTCCTAACAAAAGTTGATTATTTCCCACCTCGTTTTTCAACTCATAAATTGGGATTACTTTGCTCCCCCCTGCCGGTATCCAGTAGCTCAAAACAGATCAATAAAGACGGCTAAACCCACCAGCAGGGGGAGAATGTATCCTCATGGCTTGGAAATTTGGCCTAAGGCTTCTTGAGTGCTCCACCAAGTTTCAAAGCCTCTTTCGCAAGGACCCTTGCTTTCTCGTATTTGCCATCTTTGAAGGCGCTTTCCGCCTGAGCTAGTTTACTTTCAGCTTCCTCGATGCCTACGGTCATTCCCTTGCTTTCTGCCCTTTTGATCAGGCGACCAACGTATTCTATGATATCATACGCGGTATCCCTTGCTTCCTTCAGTACCACCGCCTGACCCATGACCTCGTTCCACTTCTTCTTAAACTGGTCAGGTTCCTCAAATAGGTAATCGGGAATATCCACATAGATGTAATCGTCTCCAAATCCATAGGTGTACAGATCTTCTGAAAGGGTTACCCCTTCTCTTATGCATCGATCCCCTTTCAGATCGGCCAGCATTTGTTGGGCCTTTTGTCCAAGGAACCAATCCACGAATACTTTTGCATCTTCGGTGTTGGGCCCACCTTTTATTATCTCGATCGCATCCAATCCACCAAAAGCACCTTCTTTCAATCGGAGAAGTTTTATGGGATACCCATCTTTTAAGATCTTTGCCGCACTAGCCTCTCCTAAGAGGCCGATGGCGATTTCCCCGTCTCTTAAGGCATTTCGTGCTGCACCTGAGGATACATAGATCCTGCAATTCATCATCATTTCCTTCAGAAAATCCCACCCATCTTCATATCCCCATTGGGTTTGGGCCAAATGGATCATCGCTTGAGCAGTTATATAACCCGTACCCGAGTAGGTAGGATTCAAAAGAGCTATCATCCCACTATACTTGACGTCGGCAAGATCTCGGTATGATTCAGGATAATCCTCGGGCGCTACCAGATTGGTATTCACGGCAAACGATTGAACTCCGCCCGGAATACCAAAGGCGTGCCAAATACCATCAGGGTCCCTTACCAGATAATGCTGGTCTTCCGGTGAATGGTAAGAAATAAATAGATTTTCCGGCTTTGCCGCTTCAGCCATCTTATTGCTGCCGGCCCAGAGAACATCCCCCAGGGGACGCTTCTTTTCGGCCCTAACTCTGGACCAGAGCTCACCCGTACCCGCAATTATATGTTCGACCGTTATTCCCGTGTCTTCCGTAAAGGCCTCAAATATTGGCCCACATATGTCAACTCCGGTAGCAGTGTATACAATCACTTTACCCTTGGGAACTGCACTAATCGAGCCTGCTATCAAAAAGACAAACCCTGATAGCAGCACCAGGGATATTTTTTTCAAGGATATTCCTTTCACTTTATTCCCCCTTGTGTAAATACACCTCACTTTTCCCGCGAAATCTTCCAGAGAAAGACTCACTTTTAAGCACTTTCCCTTGAGAAACTTTTTCTTTTTCCCAGCTAACGGCCATATCTCATTTCATCACCTCCCCTCTGGCCCAATTTTTGGCTTTTTCCCTACCCAAGATCTAATTTCGTTAGGGGTACATTTTATTCTTTGCCATTACGTCCTTTGAAAACCGGTGAACCCGCCCGGTAGAAGGCATTCATTCTAAGCTTTAATCCTTGGGGGAGATCTTTTCCTGCCATAAGCATACACCCCAATCGATGAGAGGTCAAGTATTTGATAAATTTAGTGAAAAAGAGAACAAAATGTCCTCAATTTGCAAAAAGGGATGCGGATAGAATGGGCATTTTGCGTCAAAGGTAGGCAGTTAATATCTTACTTTTATATAAATTAGGGAAGTTCTGAGTTTGATATCCTTGACCAACGGCCTGGCCTATGTTATATTGACGAGGGGAAAGCAGGGAGCAAGGCAGCTAGCCCAGAAGGCTGGTGACTCAATAATAGAGAGGGGGTGATAGATGAGCGAACTGAACATATCTCCAATTCAAACCAAGAAAGGAGTGGGAAACAAATAATGAAGAGAACAAGCAAGATGGTTTTTGTTTTACTGATAGGGGCTGGTTTACTTCTCGGTAATGCTTCCCTGTCCATGGGAAAAGGCATTTTGAGGGCCACCTTTGCCTGGCCGACCTATGCTGACCCGGCTGTGGGGTCGGACTTTTCTAGCTCTTGTACTCTTGTCAATGTATACGACACCCTGGTATACCCCACCCGCGAAGGTACGGTCCAGCCTCAGGTAGCCAAGGGCTGGGAGGTATCAGAGGATGGTCTGACCTGGACTTTTCACCTCCGGCAGGGGATCAAATTTCATGACGGCAGCGAATTAACCGCCGAGGATGTTGCTTTCAGTATGGACAGACTCACCACTATCGGGGAAGGCTACGCCTATCTCTTTACCGGAAGAGTAACCAGAAGTGGAGTTCTAGACAAGTATACGGTCAGATTCCATCTCTCCGAACCCTTTGGTCCTTTCCTTACCAATCTTGTCCGGCTCTACCTTCTCAACAAAGAGCAGGTAATGGAACACCTCGAAAAACCTGGTCCCTACGGCGAGCTCGGAGATTATGGGAAGAAATACCTGCTTACCCACGATTGTGGCTCAGGACCTTACAAAATCAAAGAATTTCGCCTGGAAGAGTATGTTCTGATGGAGAAGAATGCTGACTACTGGATGCCCATTGACAAGGATGCGCCGGACGAGGTCAAGTTTATCGCTACTACTGAACCCGTCACCGTTAGAACCATGATCTCCCGGAGAGAGCTTGAGGTCAGTGACCAGTGGCAGACCGAAGAGGGGTGGAAAGCCCTAGACGCTATCGAGGGAGTGGATGTCACCGGGTTCTTCATGGGGGGTATGTTCTATTATATGATGCACACCAGAAAACCGCCCACTGATGATGTTCACTTCCGAAAGGCTATGGCCTGGGCGACCGATTATGCCGCGGTAGTCAGGCTTTTTCCCGGTACCCATCAAGCTCAGGGACCGGTAGCGGTAGACTTTCCCGGATGGAATCCTGAGGTCTTTGTCTATCATCGGGACCTGAACAAGGCAAGAGAAGAACTAAAAAAGTCCCCATACTATGACAAACTGGATGAGTATCCGGTAGAGCTTCACTGGTGCGCCGAGGTTCCGGATGAGGAGAAAGTAGCTCTTCTCTTTATGGCCAATATGGATGAGATCGGAATCACTATCAACGTGGTGAAGACCCCCTGGCTGAAGATGGTTGATGAGGTTGCCAGCCAGGAGGCAAGTCCCCACATCGAGACGATCTTTGTGGCGCCTCATTACCCGGAAGCCGGTTCCATACTGGAGTCCCGGTATCACTCACAATCCGCCCCGACCTGGGAACAAAACGAGTGGCTCCTGGACCCGGAGATTGACCGGATGATTGAAGAGGCCATTGCTACCATTGATACTGAAGAGAGATTCGCCAAATACCGAAAGATACAGGACAAGATCGTGGAACTCTGCCCCTCGATCTTCATGTTCGATCAGTTGGAAAGACACGCCTACCAATCCACTTATGTTGAGTGGCCGGCTGCTCGAGGGGAGGTTATCCCGGTGATGGGCTACAACTTTGACTGTCGTTTACTTAAGGTCTATCCCGAAAAGAGGGAGCAACTTCTGAAGTAAACTAGATAAGACTACGTGACTAACCCTGATAATGCGGAGGGGACCAGGTATTTCTAGCTTGGAGTCCCCTCCGTAGCTTGCATATGAAACTAAAAACTTTTATCCTCCGAAGACTAGGGTATTCGGTATTTGTGCTGATGGGGCTCTCGATCCTGGTGTTTCTTATTGTCCGGGCCATGCCCTCAGATCCCGCCAGGTTAGCCCTGGGAGCCAGGGCTCCCGAGTGGGCTATCCAGAGGCTCCGGCAAC